>CAOJEC010000004.1 GCA_948433885.1 uncultured bacterium
CGTATAGTGGACTTTCACCACCTAGTCAAATACCATGCACGGCACACATAAAAAGAATTTTCTTAGTGCGAAAATTCTCTTTTTTATTTCTTAAAAATTTTCTTTTTTAATGCATCGAAATCGATTTTTAAATTTGGAAAAGAATCGATCAATCTCTTCAAAAATTTGTTTTCATTACCCAAATTTTCTCTAGCAAATTTTGATATTTCCTCGGTCATATCCTTAGGCATATGTCCGACCATGTCTGTGAACTTGACGATGATACCCAAAGAGACGAACAAATCCGTTATGAATATTGCAAGAAGAACACCCGCGATTACATAGATCATCGTATTGTTTAAAAGCGATAAAATATAAAGTGCTCCCGGAAATAAAACATATACGACTCCTAATCCGAGAAGACCGAAGGGAATTGCCATTTCCAAACATATGCGACCATTGATATTGTATTTTTTTTCTGAATAATCCCACCATCTAGTTTTAAAAAGTTTTTCGAGAATGTATCCAGCAAAATATTCTAATACAGAACATAATACAATGCTTGCCACGGCTAATATGATAGGGTCATCGGCATAACCATTCAATGTCGTATATAATAACACACAGCCCAAACCGTAAAGTGGACAAACAGGACCGATCAAAAATCCTCTATTTACAATCTTTTTGGTGGTCACTATCCCAAAAACCATTTCTAAGCACCAACCACAAAAGGAAAAAACGATAAAACATATAAACAACTTAGATAAATAAAGCATTTTAACCTCTCTTCAAAAATCTGAATGTTTTAGCCCAAGTCTCTTTACAAAATACGAAATCCATACTGACACATTTATCTACGATAGTAATGATGTATCCTGTGCTGTACCTAGGTGGTTTGATGTTCAAAGGAAACATGTGTCTCAATATAGCATTCTCAATCTTTGGATTCAAATATTTACCGTAGTACTTTTGAGAATTTTCTAAAGCACATCTAGCATGAGAAAAAGCATGTCTTTTAAAAAAAGGTAAATCAACAGTGACATCTTGCCAAGGAGTAGTGTATAAATCGTGAAGAACACCTGCAATCGCGGCACTCTTATAATCCATTCTTAGCATCTTCGCCAACTTGAAAGCTCCCAAAGAAACTCTTATAGAATGTTCATAGACACTCGTATTACCATGATGTCTAAATTTCTTTCTTTTCAAATACTCTTTACTCGTTATTATAGGTCTTACTATTTTATACCATTCTTTATAATCACGTGGTTTCATATAAATCCCCTCTTTTCGTATAACATAATAATATATATGTTTTGCCATTTTGTCAAATTCTTATGTAAATATACCACTCAATATGACGATATTTATCTGATTTTAACATCAAAGAGTCATAATTTATATGATTTAGTATACTATAGTAAAGAACAACGCAATTGTAAAACAAACATCGAAAGTTATTGTCTAAAAGACGATATTGTAATATAATTTTAAATAGAAAAGGTGAAGTAAATGAACGTAGTAGATATTATCATCATATTGATATTGCTTATATATATAGGAAAAGGCTTCAAAAATGGAGTTATCAAGGAATCAGTATCATTTTTAGGAGGACTAGGTGTCATCATCATAGCATTCCTTCTAAAAAATCCAATTTCGGTATTCATGTATCAGCATTTTCCATTTTTTGAATTTTCGGGTCTTCTATCGGGCATATCCGTACTGAACATCATAATATACGAACTTGTCGCATTTTTAGTCGTCGCTTCAGTTTTATTGGTAATATATCAACTTCTTTTGAGAGTGACCAATGTACTCGAGACTATTTTGAAGATAACTTTTGTCTTCGCTCTACCATCGAAACTTTTAGGAGCTCTAGTCGGTGTGATCGAAGGTATAATCGTCGCCTTTTTATTCATCTTTATAAGTGTACAGTTCACTTCGATGAAAACGTTTGTAGATGATAGTAAGTATGGACACAAGTTGCTATCCGACACACCATTTTTGAGTAGTGCAGTAAGTCCAGCTTATGAATCTATCATAGAAATTTACAAAGTTGCCGATCAATATCAAGGAAACGAAAACAGAGATGAAGCAAACTTGAAGTGTTTGGAAGTACTTTTGAAATACAAAGTTCTCAAACCTTCCAATGCCGAAGTCCTCGTCGACAAAGGAAAATTGAAAATGCCTGGAGTCGAAGAGGTAATCGACAAATATAAAACTGTTGATGAGAAAGGAAAATAAATATGATTAAACATTTAGAAAACGCAGCGGATTTTGAAAGTTTGACTAAAGAAAGATGCTTAGTGGATTTTTATGCCGATTGGTGTGGACCATGTAAAATGATGGGAGCTCTTTTAGAAGAATTAGAGAGTAAACTTAGTATTCCTGTCATAAAAGTTAACACCGATAAATTCAATGAACTATCTGCCAAGATGGGTATAATGAGCATTCCGACTTTGATCGTCATGGAAAACTCTAAAGAAGTCAAAAAAAACATCGGATTCATGTCTAAAGACGATCTAATAGAATTTATAAAATAGACCTTTAAATGGGTCTTTTTTTGTCCCCCTGGGAGTTATGTCAATATTTGGTACACATTTCCTTTCAACACCCCCTCACTTTTGTGTACCAAAAATATTCTAACACCCCTTGACAAGTTGGTTCGGGGGGGGGGTATAATCTTGAGTAGATGATACAGTAGGCAAGATAATCGAATCGAAAAAGATGTTTTTTTAAAAAGGTACTACTTATAAAGTCAACTCGCCGTGGTCGTCAAGCTTTTTGTGTGTCTAAAAATGAGGAGTGATAAAATGAATTTGAAAACGAAAAAAATGATATGTTTGCTAATCGCGATCGCATCGGTACTGACGATCGTAGGAAGTGTATCTTATGCATACTTCACTGCAATTGGAGAAGTAAGTCCTTTAGATGCTAAATTGGATACAGCTAATGTAAGTGTTACATTTAGAGACAACGATTTGGGATTGAGTGCTATATTGAACTTAGACGAATCGGTGACAAAGAAGTTCACTATCGAAAATACAGGGACAGTCGATGCTTCAGTTAAAATGTACTTCGATGAGATGATCAATACATATACCGAAGGGAGTTTGACATATACGCTTTTCTACAGTGAAACAGGCGAAGAACCTTACACCGAAGTAGTAAGTACCAAAAATGTACCAGTAAGTTCTGCGAGAGTGAGAAAGACACTAGCTAATGAACTCGTTATTCCATTAGGTAAAACATATTACTATTACCTGGAAGTGACTTTCAATCACTTAAAAGACGAGAACCAGGATAAAGACTTAGAAGCCATATTCAATACAAAATTCAAAGTAGTAGATATCAAAGAAACCGAAAAGCGAACTTTAGTCTTCGATGCAGGAGAAGGAACCGTCGACATGGAAAATCTCACAGTAATAGACGGAGAACCGTATGGAGATTTACCTGAAGCCGCGATGTATGGATACAATTTCTTGGGATGGTTCACTGCAAGAGAAGGTGGAGTACAAATAACTTCGGATACGGTAGTCAATCTAACAAGTAGTCAAAATCTTTATGCTAAATTCGAACCTAAAATAATAAACGTCACACTAGATGCTAGAGGTGGTTACTTTGATAACGATCAAAATATTCATACAAAAGTTATTCAAGTAAGATATGGAGACACTTACGGAGAACTCCCGGTTGTTAAAGGAGTACCGGCAGGAGAGTGTATCTCCGACTCTAAAGGATGGTCATTGACTAAGCTTGAAAAAGACCTAATTCAAGCTGATACGAAAATAACAATTGCAGAAGATCATATTTTGTACGCCTATGCTCCTATATGTTTATGTTTCTTAAAAGGAACATTAATTTACACACCAAATGGATATGTACCTATAGAAAACTTAAAAGTAGGCGAAGAAGTATATTCGTATAATGAGAAGACAAAAGAAATAGAAATATCAAAATTGACTCATGTCTTCACAAGGCAAGTCACAAACTATTTGAAAGTTACATTAAAAACAGGAACAGTTATATATGTGACACCTGAACATCCTTTCTACGACAAAAAAACTGAAACATGGAAACCTATAAAAACATTCAAAGTTGGAGATAAATTAATGGACGAAGAAGGAAATGAAGTAGAAATATTCTCTATAGAGGAGAAAAACGAAGAAGTGACAGTATACAACTTAGAAGTCGATGGTAATCACGATTATTTCGTTTCAAAAGATAACATATTAGTTCACAATAAATTCTGACCGCTCTAAATTGGTAAACTCACAATTCAGAAGAAAAACTTTAGGTATGTTAATGAAACCTAGAGTTTTTTTATTTTCAAATTTATCGAGTTTTTATGAAAATACACACAAATTAATTAAAGAATTTAAAGATGACAAATTGACTTTTTCTAAAGGCATATGCTATAATCGTTATTAGAATAGTGAGTGGGTCTAAATGAAGAGAAAAGTAGTGTTAATCATCGCAATCATGCTCAGTTTTATATCTTTTGAAAACATAAGTGCTTGTGGTGAAATCAAAGAATTACATTCGTCAGTAGGAACAGTAAGTACGATAGGTGAAACAAAATACTTGGTAACTGTACCGAAAGGAACAAACGAAGTAACGCTGACTGGTACGACCGACTATATTTGGGTTAAGGGTTACGAACCGAGAACTGTATCTACTAAAAATGGAACAGTCGAACTGAAAGTAGACGGCAATGCTTGTGGATTCGGAACATACACATATTTTGTATCTTTCAAAGAAGAATCCGACATTATCGCCGACAACGAAGTCGAGCAACAAGATCCAGCACCTACCGACCAAGAACCGGATCCTGCTCCAAGTGAACCAATCGACTATGGAGTTTTAGTACTCTCAAACTTAAAAATAAGTGGTGTCGACATTGCTTTCAATCCGGAGACACGTATTTACGATATAGAAATAATCGATACTATAAGTAAATTAGACATCACTCCGACCACTCAAGACTCTTCTGTTACTGTAGAAATTTCTAGCAATGTAAACGACTTAAAAAAAGGAATGAATACAGTTACAATTAAACTATCGGACCCCTATGGAAACACAGGTCTCTATGTATTGAACGTCAATAAAGTACAAAAAAAATCTTCAAATAACTTTTTAGCAGGACTTACCATCGAAAAATATCAATTGAATTTCGATCCATCAGTAACGGAATATACTGTAGAAATAGGAAAAGAATCCGTTTTGAATATCTCAGCAATCACCGAAAGTGAACTAGCTTCCTATGTAATTCTTGGAAACACTAACATTTCAGATGGTGATACTATTACAGTTCGTGTCACCGCGGAGAATGGCGAAACGAAAGACTACGTAATTACAGTAAAGAGAAAATTTAACATAATGGATTATTGGATTTTCATCGTCATCGGACTACTGTTATTCTTATTGCTACTCGTATTTACGATTTCTAAAAACAAGAAAAATAAGAAAAAGATGGGACCAGAAACGATCCAAGGAGAAAACAATACAGCAGGAGTCATCCAAGACGTAGGATCTCAAAATCAAAACTCTATACAAACCGAAGTTTTCTCACAAGACGGCATCCAAATGGCTCCGACGACTAGTACTCCAGGTACTTTAAGAATAATAGAACCTACTAATTTGGATACACAACCTGTCAACAATGAAAATTCAGCAGTAGACGAGGACAAAAGTCCGACTGAAATATTTCAATTGTAATCATTGTAAATATACTGACACCAAAACCAATTCGGTGTCTTTTTTTTGATAAGAAGTAAGATATATGTTAAAATGTAAATAGGTGAAACGAAATGGAAGAACGTCTACAAAAAATTATAGCCCAAAGTGGATACACATCTAGAAGAAAAGCAGAAGAATTGATCACGAAAGGAAAAGTCTCCGTAAACGGCAAAGTCGTTCGCGAACTCGGTACGAAAGTCAAACCATCGGACGAGATATTGGTCGAAGGCAACATCATCTCGAATGAACCAAAAGAATACTACCTTTTGAACAAACCGCGTGAAACTATCAGTTCGGCAAGTGACGATTTAGGAAGAAAGACGATCGTAGATATCATCGAAACCAATGCACGCATTTTCCCTGTAGGTAGATTGGACTACGATACAACAGGATTGATTTTGCTCACAAATGACGGCGATCTTACGAATATTTTGACACATCCAAATTCTAGAGTACCAAAAACTTACCTTGCCAAGTTGGATAAAGTAATCACGATGGAACACTTCTTTTCAATCAAAAACGGTCTAGAGATCGAAGGAAGAAAAGTAGGAGTTAGTCATATCAAAATTAAAAAGAAGGACGAAAAAAAAGGAACCTGCTTTGTCGAATTGACAATAACCGAAGGTAGAAATCACATAATAAAAAAGTTGTTCGCAAAACTCGGCTACGACGTAACTAAATTGACGAGAACACATTATGCATTTTTGGATCTCTCTTCACTTCTAAGTGGAGAATATAGAACATTGACAAAAAGAGAAATAGTGGAACTATATAAATACGAGGAGGTTGGAAGACATGACCGTAAAAATCGAAAAAATGGATCATCGAGGTCGCGGAATAGGTTATCATGATGGAAAAATCACTTTTGTAGAAAACGCTTTACCCGACGAAGAAGTAGAAATTTCAGTCGTCAAAGAGACAGCAAAGTACAAAGAAGCAGCAGTTGTAAATTTCATATCCAAATCTTCCACTCGCACGAAGAGTAAATGTCCTTACTACGAAGAATGTGGAGGTTGTCATTTGAGGCACATGTCTTATGACGATACTTTAAAATTTAAGAAAAATAAGCTGATCGAAATTCTTTCGAAATATGCCGGAATCGAAACCGAAATAGAAATGATCAAAAACAAAAATCGAGATTTTTATCGTAATAAAGTAGAAATTCATATCGAAAACGGCAAAGCGGGATTTTACAAAAAAGGCAGTCATGAAATCGTCGAAACGGATAGATGCTTGAATGTCGAAGAGGCTATAAACACTGTCATGCGCTCGTTGGACTTTTTTCATCTCACCGAAGCGAACATGACTATAAAAGCCAATTACAATGGTGAAGTCATCATCGATATAAAGACTGAAGAAACTCCCGAAATCGAAATAGAAGTGCTACGTAACAAAATGAAACTCGTCGGCATTATTTTGAATGGACAAACCATATTCGGAGCAGACCATTACATTGAGGTTTTAGAGGGAATGCTATTCAAAGAAACTTACAATTCGTTCTTTCAAGTTAATAGATATATCAATGAACAGTTATTCGAAATATTGAAAAAACACCTAAGAGAAGATGCGACAGTTCTCGACCTGTGCTGTGGAGTAGGGACCCTCTCGCTCATCGCCGCATCTAAAACAAAAAAAGTGTATGGTATCGAAATAGTCGAAAATGCCATACGCGATGCTATCGTAAATGCTCGCATGAACAAAATCGACAATGTCGAATTCATGTTGGGAGATGCCTTTAAAAATGCCAAGATGATCTCCGAAGATATAGATACAGTGATCATAGATCCTCCTAGAAGTGGATTATCCCCTGAAGGTTTAGAAAATGTATTATCTTTGAATCCGAATTCGATTATCTACATATCATGCGATCCTGTCACATTGAGTAGAGATTTAAAAGAATTGATTAAAAATTATTCTATACAAAAATTTTATCTTTTAGATATGTTCAGCTATACCTATCACACAGAATGTGTGTGCATTTTAAATAGGCGATAAATTCTTATAAAACAAAAAATATTATAAAGGCTGTCTATGGAGAATATGTTTCATCATACCAACCTAACTAGTATGTGATGTGTAATTGAAATTTGTAGTAAGGAGCAGATTGCAACGAAGAAAATAAATTAAAATTAGACTAAGCAGAAAAGGTAATTCATTATAAACGAAGGGAAAGTAAATGAACAAATATAGAATTAGATTTAAACAAAGCGATTATCATTTAGGCGAAATAGATAAGTTAGATAACGCAAATTGGTGTATAGAAAAATATGGATGTGGACCAACTTCTATAGCAAACATTTTAGTTAATTTAGGTTTTGATATTGACCCTATATGTGTAACTAAAAAGATTTTATTTGACAATGATGGGAACTTTGATGATACCTATCTTAGAAATAAGGGAATAAATGAAAAAGGTATATTATATTGTCTTGATAGATTGATTAAGGAAGAAAATTATAATATAACATATGAAGTAGTTAAGATAAATTTTGATAATCCAAATGAACAAAAAAATAAAATTATAAACTTACTTAAACAAGGATATATGGCTATTATTCATGTAGGACCTTCAGAAAGAAGTCCACTAACTTTTTCAAAAAATGGACACTATTTAGTAATTAGTGATATAGACGAAAATAATAAATTTTACGTAATTAACTCTAATAAAATTGGTGACGAACAAATTGGTAAAGCGTTTGAGTATGATGAAATTATAAAAAACATTTATGGAAGAAAAGATTCTTTTAATTTTTTATTCATAGAAAAAATAATAAAATGACATAGTCAGTTATAACTAAATATATATAATCTAATTTATTCATAATTTACCTTCTAGTCACGTTGAATGTGTATGTGCGCTAAATAAAAGAAAAGTAAATAACATATTTTTAACTGATTGTAGTGATCAGTTTTTTAATACTCGATTTACAAAAACACTCAATGAAAATTGACCTTTTTGTGTAATCATGTTAGTATGAAGTAGGGTAATTGGAATAAGATAACGCATTAGAAAGCATATTTAAATTTTTAGGAAGAGCGACAATCGATGTAAGTATGTAAAAAATAATTATATTATGAAATTTTTGTAAAGGGGGAAATAACTAAATGAAAAATGAAATAATAGAAAAATATAATTCAGAATTGATAATATATGAAACAAAAGATGGAAAAATAAAACTAGATGTCAATTTAGAAAATGAAACAGTTTGGTTATCACTAGAACAAATGACAAGATTGTTCGGAAGAGATAAATCTGAAATTCTAGACATATAAAAAATATATTTGAAGAAGGTGAACTAGAAAGAAATGATTCAACAATTGCAAATTTTGCAACAGTTCAAAAAGAAGGAATTAGAGAAGTTGAAAGAAATATCGATTATTATAATTAAGACGTAGTAATAAGTGTCGGATATCGTGTAAAATCTTTAGAAGGAGTAAGGTTTAGAAAATGGGCAACTGCTAGAATTAAGGAATTTTTTGCAGAAAAATTAAATAAAGATTAATTCATTGTCGTGTATAAATAAAATAAAAAAATTAATTTATCATTTGTTAAATGTAATATATGCAATTACTGCTAAATTGAGAATACTAAATAAAAACAAAAGAACTCAAACGAAGAAACCCACCCATGGGTTTTTTCGTTTGAGTCGTTTTATCGCCTCCTCGATCGTCACATCGGCCGGCCCAACCTTGTCGAGCTCACTCCACTTGATGGGCATCGAAACGCGACATTTATCTTTGAGACGAATAGAGTAGGGAGCGACACTTGTTGCTCCTTTTGTATTTCTAACCCAATCTATGAATATCTTGTTCATCCTCTTGTTTTTTCTCATATTAGAAGAATACTTATCGGGCCACATCGCTTCCATAACTTTTGCCACATTTTGGGCAAATTCGCTCGCATCATCCCAATTCTTCAATTTGTCGATCGGGACTACCACATGATAGCCTTTCCCACCGCTCGTCTTCAAATAAGATTTCAAAGAAAACTCATCCAAGACACTTTTCAAATCTCTGACACCTTGTCGTATCTTCGATAAAGACATTCCTTCGTCGGGATCCAAATCGAAAACTAAAATATTCGGCTTATCTATATTTGCTATCGATGATCCCCATATGTGAAATTCGTAACTGTTCATTTGTACCTCTGAGATCAATCCTTCTTCATTTGTAATATGATAATAATCTTCTTTGTTGCCGTTTTTACTAGGAATCATCATCTTGACTACACCACTATTAGAAGAGAAATTGTGCTTGGCAAAAAATTTTTCTCCACCCACACCTGAAGGCAATCTGACTGTGCTAAGTAGACGATTTTCTAAATAGGGTAACATACGTTTGGCAACCTTCTTATAATAAAGTGCAATGTCGTACTTTGTTATCGTCGGTTTTTCGAAGATATGCTTATCTGGGTTGCTTATTTCGACACCTTCGACAAGAAAGTCCTTTGCCGAATTTCGAACTCTTTTGATCTGCTTACCAGAACTTATTTCACCCATAGTTCTATCAGTTCGCACGCTGCGATCGAAAGAAGATATGTCGTCATATAAGAAAACTCCATCTTTCTCTTTAATCAAAAGCCAATTGTCCTCTTTGAATTTTACGAGAGTCCAAGATCCTTTTAGACGTTTTCCAAATAGACGGAATTTAAAAGAACCTGTTTTTATTTCGCCCTTTGCATTGCCATCACATTCGTAAAAACCTTCATCCCAAATCATCACAGTCCCACCGCCATATTCTCCCTTCGGAATGGTTCCTTCGAAATCCTTGTAAGCATAAGGATGATCTTCCACCTTGACAGCGAGACGTTTATCGCGAGTATTGTACGACGGCCCTTTAGGGACAGCCCAACTGACGAGAACACCACCGACCTCCAACCGAAAATCGTAGTGATCTCTTCTAGCAGAGTGATGTTGAACGACGAATATATGCTTCTTTTTATTTGTTACTTTCTTTCCAATTGGCTCGGCTGTCGAATTGAAATTCCTTTTTTTATTGTATGCGCTCAAAGATTTTGTCATTTTTCATTCCTTTCTATCTCTTTTTGAAAAACCGGTTGTCTCAAGTGACCATTAGGTGTCCTTTCGATGAAGACAACTTCACACGAATATTTTCGATCGATGTAAAATGCTTTCTCTTCATCGTAATCTATAAAAGGAGATTTCTTTCTAGTTTTACATCTCTTCAATTTTTTATATAAAGGACTGTCCCTCATGACTGACACTTTACCAACAAAGTGAAATCTTTTACCTCGGTATTCTCCCAAAAGCAAAGAAGCTTTATGAGCGTTTTCTACAAAACCTCCGACTATAAAAATTTCTTTTTTAAAATTTTTAATCTTTATCCAATCTTTTGTACGAATTCCGGTTTCATAAATACTCGCTTTTTTCTTTGCGACGATTCCTTCTAATCCCATTTTGACTACTTGCTGAAAAAGATCTTTACCTTTTCCGGCGACATATTTTGTTTTGACGAATGTCTCCGTGTCGGGATATTTCGATAACATTTTTTTCCTGTCCAATAGAGGTAACTTTCTCAAGTCTTTTTTGTCATATAGACAATCGAACGCGACAAATGCGACCGGCTCCTCGCGACACATAGACTCGATTTTAGATTTGTCTTTGAGAAGATTTCGTTTTTGCAGTTTCGAAAAACTCGGCATACCATGTTCGAAAGAGACAATTTCACCATCAAAAATCACTTTATCGTCGACAATGTTGGCAATCTCTTGTAATTCGGGAAAAATATGAGTAATCTCGTTGCCTCGTCTAGTAAAAACATGAACCACCTTAGGACTTGCATGAAGAGTTGCCCTGATGCCGTCGAACTTGAATTCGAAAATATAATCATCATCATCGAAAGGACTAGATTGCTCACTCAAAAGCATCGGCTGAACAAAAGTATTGAATTTCATCTAACTCTCCAAGCTCTTTTGTAAAGAAGACATCAAATCTTTGATAGACTCCTTTTTCTTTGCTTTCGTTTTCGATATAGGCTTGCCGTCGATCTTTTTATCAATGGAATCCTTGATACGATTTTGATAATCATCTTCGTATTTCTGAGGCGTAAAATGTCCTGAAAGATGCTCGACGAGCTTCAATGCCAAGTTGAGTTCTTCCTTCGAATATGATGCTTCGACGTTCGCCTCGGGAATATTCACTTCTTCATCAAAATACATCGTCGACATCAATATATTCCCGTCCATATACCTCAAAAGTACATAATAAAATTTGCTACTCAAAGCCGTTTTAGCGACCGCCACTTTTTTTGATTTTTTAAGAACTTCTAAAAAGAGAGAATAAGATTTCGATTTCTTAGGTGTTGAAAGCACATAACTTTTCTCATAGTAAATTGGACTTATTTCGCTTTCCGGCACAAAGGCGACAATTTCGATAGTCCCTTTAGAGTCGACTTGAAAACTGTCGAGTTCTTCTTTAGTAAAAGTCACATATTTATCTTTCTCGTACTCGTATCCTTTTATGATGTCGGCTTCTTTCAAAGGTTTTTTACATTGCTCACAATATTTTTGATAATGTACACGGCTGAGACATTTTTTATGCAATTGATTGAAAGAAGTATCGTTGTTTTTTATGATGGGATTGTAGACGACAGGAATATTGACCAATCCGAAAGAAATTTCACTTTTCATATTTGCCATAATTTATATCACCACTTGAATTATGGATCGTTCGAGGTATGGTTATTCAAATACGTTCATAAATTTCAAATGAACTAAATAAATCTTTTTTGATATGATTTGAATTAAAATATGTTATAATTGTCCTAAGGAGGTTAGTAATATGGGTGTATTGATAAATAAAAAGAGATGTGACAATGCGTCCGTATGTCCTTGTATAGAAAACTGTCCAACAAAAGCATTTTATTATGATACAAAAAAGAACACAGTTGCTGTTCATAATGAGCTTTGTATCAATTGTAGAAAATGCATGTTGATTTGTGAAGCAGGTGCAGTAAAAGTATTTAGAAACGAAGAAGAACTACTCAAATTGAAAACTGAATATGATGAAGATGCAATGACAACGGAAAAATTATTTCAGGATCGGTATGGCGCATGTCTCGTCGATGAAACATTCGGTTTGGATCTGAGCAATTTAGATAAGCTGATCATCGATTCCAACAAAGTATTATTGATCGAGTTTTACAATGAAGATGAGGCAAGTTGCCTTATCAACTCTATCCCTATAAAGGAAATCGTCGAACATATTCCAAAGGAAGTATCGTATAGAAAAATAGAAGTAAAAGACGTTGAAATCATAAAAAAGTACGGAGTCGATTCACTCCCATCGCTGATCATCATCGAAGGACAAAAAAATCATCCAAGAAGGTCCAATTTTAATCTCTTCAAAAGAAGAATTGTTCACGAAAATAGACGATCTTTTTCTCGAAAATGTAGATTGATATTTGAAAACTGTAGCATCTTCATTTCTACAGTTTTTTAGTTGCAACAAGAAAATTTTATTCTTGAGAGAAACAGGTGTTTATGATAAAATGTTAATAGTAAAGAATGATAGGGTGATTCACGATGGACGAATTCGAAAATAGATTTGGAATGAACTACGATGTGGCTATTTCTAAAACTGCTGCTATTTATAAGGGAATTAAATATAGAATCACCGTATTAAGTGAAATACTAGTAAGACTCGAATATAGTGAATCGGGTACATTCGAAGATAGACCGACCGAACTAGCGAGATTTAGAGATTTCGATGTACCTCGTGTCATTGCCACCGAAGACGAGAAAAAATTGACATTGAAGACTAACTATTTCGAACTCGTGTATGACAAAGAGATGCCATTCACCGGGACGAAATTTTCACCAGATCAATACTTGAAAATCAAACTTTTGGGTACAGATAAAATGTGGTTTTTTACTCAAGCAGAAGCTCGAAACTTTAAAGGTACATGTGTTAGTCTAGATGATAAAACATCTATTCCAAAACTCGAAAAAGGCCTCTACAGTACCGATGGTTTTGTATCATTAGACGATTCCAAAAGTCTCATCTTCAATAGAGATGGGAGTGTAGGCAAAAGAAGCGATGATCGCATCGATACTTATTTATTCATGTACAAAAAAGACTTTGGATTTTGCCTAAAAGATTATTATAGATTGACAGGATATCCTCCACTCATTCCGCGTTATGCACTTGGTGTTTGGTGGAATAGAGATTGCAGTTACAGTGTCAATGATATATATTCGATGTTGGCAAATTTCAAAAAATATGAAATTCCAATAAGTGTAATGTTACTAAATAAATGGAGTAAAGACGACGTTTCCTTCGATCGCGAATTGATCCCTGAGCCGGCCGGTGTAATCCAAGAGTTGCATTCAAATCACATTCGTCTAGGACTGAATCTAGCACTTGAGAAAGTACCCGCTAACATGAATGGTGTCAATACCGAAGTTCCTTTCAATGTTTACGATAAAGGATTCGTCGGCAATTATTTTAAAACATTCATAAAACCTCTCTTCGATATGGGAGTAGATTTCTTTTCTCTCGATAAAAAAAGCAAGGACATCTATTCTCTACGCATGACAAACTACTACTTTTACAACTATATGAATGCCGAACCAGATAAGAGAGGAATGATTCTTTCTCGAAATGGACTTGTAAGTGCACACCTATATCCTGCCTGTACGAGTGGTGAGACGATAGTAGATTGGAAAACACTGAGAATGTTACCGGAATTCAACTCTACTAGTTCGAATATCGGTGTTTCTTGGTGGAGTCATGCGATAGGAGGATTCAAAGACGGAGTAGAGGATAACGAACTATATACAAGATTCGTTCAATTGGGTACATACAGTCCGATATTTAGATTCAGTTCATCGAATGGAAAATACTACAAAAGAGAACCTTGGAAATGGGACGTCAAAACTCACAAAATCGTGAGAGACTACACCAATGTCCGTCATAGATTGATCCCGTATCTATACAGTGAATCGTACAAATATGCCAAAACAGGCTTGCCTTTAATTCAACCACTTTATTATAGATACCCTGAACTTTACGACGAACCGACATATAAAAATGAATACTACTTCGGTACCGAATTGTTCATCGCGCCTATCACGGATAGGAAAGACCCTGTCATGAATCGTACTGTAGTAAGACTGTTCTTGCCAAACGGCACATGGTATGACTTCAAAACAGGTAAAAAGTTTCCAGGTGGAAAGAGATACATATCTTTTTTCCAAGACGAAGACTTTCCCGTCTTTGCTAAACAAGGGGCCATCATCCCGCTTGCTATACTCGATCCGAACAATAGAAACGACACATCGAATCCCGATAAAATGCAAATTCACATATTCCCGGGAAGAAACAACACATACAAACTGTACGAAGATGATGGAACTTCTAACGCTTACAAACAAGGTAATTTCATGACTACTTCGATAGATTACAACTACCTACCGAACAACTTCACAGTAATAATAAGACCATTGGAAGGAAAAAGAGGAATCATTCCTGCTAATCGTAGTTATAAAATAAGATTCAGAAACACTCGTTTTGCGGATGACGTGATAGTCTATCTAGGAACATCTCGTTTACAAGTCAAAACTTACTTAGACGATCAAGACTTCATAGTCGAGACACCACCGATCAGTACGAGTGAGCAGTTGAGTATCAACTGTAAAGGTAAAGATATCGAAATAGACGCCGTGCGTTTGATCAATGAAGATATCGATCATATCATCAGCGATCTCAAAATACCGACGCGACTCAAAGAAAAGATAAACGAAATAATCTTCTCAGACGACGACATTAAGAAGAAGAGAATTGCTATACGTAAACTAGCAGCACAAGGCTTAGGAGATATATTTATAAAAATGTTCCTAAAATTACTTGAATATGTCAGTGAATTTTAATATAATATTGTCAATCTCAAGTGAAGAGGAAGTAGTAACAAAAACGACACGAATACGAGAGAAAGGCTGGTCGGTGCAAAGCCCATGAATGTCGACTTGTGAACTTGTCCTCGGATGAAGATAGGGGTTGCTCCCGTAGAAGCTACTAAAGCACAAATTAAGGTGGTACCACGAGCAAAATCGTCCTTTGGATAGATTGCTCGTTTTATTTTTTGAAAGGAGGAAACGATATTTGGAACACGCGATTTACTTTTTAATCTCGTTTGTAATAACTTACTTTGGACGATTATATCTTTTTAGAAGAAGTAACAAAGTGTCAAATAGATCTAAAAAAAAGGAGAAAAAAAAGGACAATACGAGTATAGAAATAAAATATTTGAGTTCGAAGTTTTCACTAGATAGAGATTCACTGAATACTAAAAAGATGAACTATCTAATAAGTGCGATAGACGCCTCGATCATCGCGATCGCATTCACTTTGGTAAGTTTTATCGACGACATGATAGTCACCTTCACCGTAGGAATAATAACAGTGTTCGTTCTCATATATGTGTCCTATGAAATACTAGGAAAAATTTTAAAAAAGAAAGGAATTGAAAAAAAATGAATTATGACTTTAAAAACATCGAAAAAAAATGGCAAGAGAAATGGGAAAAAGAAGGTACATTTGTAGCCGAGAATGGTGGAGATAAAGAAAAGTACTATGTACTTGTAGAATTTCCATATCCAAGTGGAGTAGGCCTACACGTCGGTCATGTCCGCAGCTACACTGCTTTGGATTCACTAGCTCGTCTAAAAAGAGCACAAGGATATAACGTCTTGTTTCCTATGGGTTGGGATTCATTCGGTGCACCTGCTGAACAATATGCCATCAAAAACCACGTTTATCCAGCAAACATGGTGAAAGACTGCATCGAAACTTTCAAAAGACAAATAAAAGCATTAGGTTCATCTTTCGATTGGACACGCGAATTTGCAACTACCGATCCCGAATATTACAAATGGACTCAATGGCAATTTTTACAATTTTACAAAGCAGGACTCGCTTATAAGGCTGAGAAAGAAATAAATTGGTGTCCAAATTGTAAGACAGGCTTATCCAATGAAGATGCCGCTGGTGGAGTATGTGAACGATGTGGATCATCGACGACCAAGAAACTCAAAAATCAATGGATGCTCAAGATGAGTTCGTATGCTGATAGTTTATTAGATGGACTTGCAGAAACTGAATTTTGGGACAAAATAAAAATCGCTCAAATCAATTGGATAGGAAAGAGCACCGGGGCAGAAGTAAATTTCAAAATGAAAGAAGTAGAAGATACTCTTACAGTTTTTACTACTAGATGCGATACACTATTCGGTGTAACTGCCATGGTTCTATCTCCAGAACATGAATTTTTGAATAAATACGCAGACAAAATAAATAACATAGATGAAGTTCGTGCCTATCGAGAACAAACGCATAAGAAAAGTGAAATCGAAAGAACGGATATGACTAAGGAAAAGACAGGCGTGAAGATCGATGGACTTACTGCCATCAATCCAGTTAACGGTGCCGAGATTGAAATTTGGATGTCCGATTATGTACTTGCAAGTTATGGTACTGGAGCCATCATGATGGTGCCTGCACACGATGATCGAGATTATGCTTTTGCAAAAAAATTCGATATACCTATCGTACAAGTTATAGCCAAGAACTTCGTAGGTTCAGGAGACTCGACTATCAGACCAGATAAACCTTTCACCGATCGTCAAGTTGTAATAGCGGCAATCGCTCATCCGACTGAAGATAAATATCTATGTGTCAAAAACAACAAATTTGGATGGATAAACTTCGTGATGGGCGGCATCGAAGGTGATGAAAACCCTATCGAGGCAGCAAAAAGAGAAATCATCGAAGAAACCGGGTATACTGAGATCGAGATCGAACGCGAAATGGAATTTGTCTACTTCGATAACTTCTTTGCTAGACATAAAGATGTCAATAGACATATAACTTGCCACACTGTCGTCGGAAGATTGAAAAATCTAGATGCAATCGAAAGATCCGAAGAAGAAAGCGAACTCCAAGAAGTGATGTGGATCGATAAAGAAAAATTAATCGAAACATTGAATACAAATGCACATAAGTACGACGCAACTCGTGCCTTAGAAGGCGACGGACCGTTGACCGAAGAAGGTGTTCATATCAATTCGGATTTCTTAGATGGTTTAGGAAAAGAAGAAGCAATTGAACGCATGCTAGAATTCCTAGAAGAAAAGGGTATAGGAAAAAAGACAACAAACTATCGTCTACAAGATTGGATTTTCTCTCGTCAACGTTTTTGGGGTGAACCTATACCTATGATTCATTGTGAAAAATGTGGATGGGTGCCTGTACCTGAAGAAGAATTGCCACTAATTTTGCCGGACGTTCCTTCTTACGAGCCTACTGATAATGGAGAAAGTCCTTTATCTACAGTAGACGAATGGGTGAATACGACTTGTCCTTCATGCGGAAATCACGCCGTCAGAGAAACCGATACGATGCCAAACTGGGCCGGGTCTAGCTGGTACTGGATCAGATACATGGATCCAAAATGTGACACCGCTATAGCAAACATGGATGCGATGAAATATTGGGGACAAGTAGATCTTTACAATGGTGGAATGGAACATGCGACGAGACATCTTCTCTATGCAAGATTTTGGAATCAAGTTCTCTTCGACAATGGAATAGTTCCTGTACGCGAACCGTTTAAAAAGAGAGTTGCTCACGGTATGATACTCGGTGAAAATAACGAGAAGATGAGTAAAAGCAAAGGCAATGTAGTCAATCCTGATGACATGTTCGAAACTTATGGTGCCGATGCACTTAGAACTTACGAGATGTTTATAGGAGACTACACTAAAGATGCCGCTTGGAGTGAAAACGGACTTAAAGGTTGTAAAAAGTTCTTGGATAGAATATTTAGACTTCAAACAAAACTGAATGATGATGAAGAGTATTCTAAAGAGTTGGAAGCTATGATCAATAAGACAATTAAAAAAGTTACCGAAGATATAGAAACTATGAACTATAATACTGCTGTGTCAGCACTGATGATTTTGTTGAATGCATACGACAAACAAGAAAAAATTTCGCGAAAAGACTATCGTACTATTTTACAACTTTTGAATCCTATCGCCCCGCACGTAACTGAAGAATTGAACGAAATATGTAAATTGGGTGTTCCGTTTACGTCAAGTGATTGGCCTATTTGTGACGAATCGAAAATAGTAGAAGACACTTATGAAATAGGAGTTCAAGTGAACGGAAAACTTCGTGGAAGTATAGTAGTAAGTGCTGATGAAAATGAAAACAGCATTAAAGAGAAAGCTCTAGCAAATGAAAATGTCATAAAACATATCGAAGGCAAAGAGATAATCAAAACCATCGTGATACCTAAAAGAATTGTCAGCATCGTAGTAAAATAAATGTAAAACATATAGAAATAGGATCATAACGAAATTTGAAATTTACTAAAAAAATAGATTGACAAAAATAACTATTTAAAGTATCATTTATATAGCAAGATGTGACTAATGTAATGTCTTGCTGCTAATGTATATTCATGATTATTATGGAATACATTAGAACCAAAACCCCCTGAAGAGGACACGACTTAATGTGTCCTCACTTTTTTTGCCCTAAAATAAAGGGATTTGTGGATTTGATATATCTTTGATGATTGTTTTAGGCGACATCTAGGCGACAATTTATAAAAATAGTGACATCTAGGCGTAGTTAATGTGATTATAGTGGTGTATAATATAGACAATGAAAGGAAACGTGTGTATGGATAATATTGAAATGTTACAAAAGATAATAGATGAATCAGATAATATTGTGTTCTTTGGAGGAGCTGGTGTTTCTACTGAAAGTGGTATTAGAGATTTTCGAGGAGATAATGGTTTATATAAAGATAAGAATAATTATGAGCCAGAGTATCTATTAAGTTCAAAGTGCTTTCATAATGAACCTGAAGTTTTCTTTGATTTTTATAAGAATAAGATGAATTGTTTGGATGCAGTACCTAATGTAACCCATTTGTACTTAAGTAAACTAGAGAAACTTGGAAAACTTAAAGCAATTGTTACTCAGAATATAGATGGATTGCATCAAAAGGCTGGAAGTAGTAATGTTTTAGAAATACATGGAACTATTCGTAAGAACTATTGTATCGAATGCAGTAAGGAATATGATTCGGATTTTGTTTTTAATAGTAATGGGATACCTAAATGTGATTGTGGAGGTATAATTAAACCTAATGTTGTATTGTATGGTGATATGTTACCAGAGGCATTTTCTATTGCACAAGACTATATAAGTAAAGCTGATACTTTAATTGTGGCTGGTACATCATTGACAGTAGAACCTGCGAGTAGTTTGGTTAGATTATTTGGAGGTAAGAATTTGATTATTATAAACAAAGACAAAACCCCATATGATAAGTTTGCAACATTAGTAATTAATGATAATTTATCTAATGTGTTTGGAAATTTACATTAGTATAGTGCTTAGAGTCTGCAACACCGAGGACTATGAGTTCTATACAATTGATAGAAAGTTAGATTTTATAAGGGTTTAACCAATGTGTTAGACTCTTTTCTTTTGTTCAAGTGTATCAAAAACGTATCAAAAGTATCAGTTTTTTATGAAATGTAACAAGAATAATTGAAAGTTTAATTTTATTTCGTATATTAAGATAGATGATTATATGATCATCGGTATTTGCAGCACAGATTTTCAACTTAGACACGAGATTGGGCGTGCTTATATGAGAGCACATTTTACCTCGTTAAACGCACTTATAATAATAATACTAAAGATATTAACAATTCAAATTCAAATCTAAATTTAAATTTAAACAAACATTTATTTTTAAAGAAAGATTATTTTACAGGTAGATATTATTTTTACAGGTATTAATTTAAACTAAAAAAACAAAAGAAAGAGATTGAATCAATGTTTTACAGGTAATTTATATAGAGTATGAGTAATAGAATGGCATTGATTAACTAAATAGAGATAAAACTATTTAGAAGATAGTATCGACGTATGAAGAAACAAGATTCATATATGCAGATATAGAGAAATTATTTTATTTAAAGACTGATTTGAGTGATCAAGATTCTGAGCAGCTTGTTCACTCGAATTAAGTTATTCTTAAAACGTGCTTAATTTGGGTTAAACTGGTTTTGATGGGTATTTGATTAACCTGTTTAGAACAACTTCACAACGGGCTTAAAAACTGGTTAAAACTTTGTGATTTTGAAAGGATTGATGGATGATGTGTAAGGATTGGTTGATAAAGATACAAAACCCTCTTACAAGATGTAAATTAGTGATTTATGAGGATGGACGTTTCTATGTTGACGGTAGTGGACCTCTAATTGGATACTTAAAAGTTGGAGCCCTTAGAGAAATAAAGAGCTTAATTGATGAGTTTTTACCAACCATTAAACAATATGGCTATCATGTTCAAGAAAAAGATGGATTCATAGTAAAATTTTGGGATAATAGCAACATGAAACGTGATGATCTTAAGGTTAAAGGTTGGAAATATGAATATCATCTTTTGAGAATATTGTTCAATGAGAATAATATTCGTAAGTTCAAGATAGATATATCTGATTTTTACTCTATTATGGAAACTTTTTTAGGAACTACGTTCGATGAGGAGCGTTCAAATGAAAGATAAAACTTGGTTAATTATGCTTATTAAAGAGCAAACTGATGGAATTTATACTGTAACGATTACTGAAGATGGTTATGTTTTAGATAACAAGAAGAAAAAAGTAGTCGTTTTGAAAAAGTCAACTATGGAAGAACTTAATAAACTGATGATTGAGTATAAAAACCCTAATTTAAGTGATGATTTTGATTCAAAATGTATGGTGAAATTCAATGGTGATACTAATAAGTTCACGAGTAATGATAAGGAACTCTATTCTAAAATCATTGATATAGTTTTTAAAGAAGATAATATTAAGCATCCACCTAAGTTGCTAGATTCTGCGATATCTTTAATTGAAAGGTTGCGAGCAACTGGAGAGCTAGATGCAATGATTCAAGCAGATGGTAAGGATGCAACAATAGATGCAATACTTGCTATATGTCAGTTAGAAAACGAATAATAGATTACTTTTCAACTATATAAACTAACTTTAATTGAATTAAATGATTAATAATTTATAACTATATTGCTAATTCTTTGATTTAGAGTTAATTATAAAATCAAAGGAGTTAGAAATATGAAAGAAAGAATAATAGAAAATGATAAATTGATATATGATAAAATCCAACTCCCTAAGCACAATTACATTACTTTAAACTTACTGATTAAGAGAAAGTTTGTTAAGGAAGATGATATCGAAACTTTTATGTATGATGCTCTGTTTGAAGAATTACTGCAACAATACGATTTTCAAATTATTATTGTTACTGCAAGTTATGTTATATCGAAAATAAAGTCGAACAAATTTCGTGATGAAGATGGGAAAGAGATTGAATGTTTATATGCTTATTTCCGTCATAGTCTAACATGGAATTTAAAGAGACTTACTGGGCAAATTAGACTTAGTTGGGAGGAAGATGACGATGACTATGGATGATACTAGTAAGTATCTTTTATTCTAGTTTTTTATTAAGGGGCTGTAATTTTTAAAACTTATGGTATTATACAAGCTAGGTGATGATTAAACATTTCAAAATGTTGAGTTAACTAAATGCTCATTTCCTTTCAAACTGTGATTGTAATATAAATCCATACAATTTAATTCATTGCCTGTTAAAAGAGGTCTAATTCTTCTACAAACTAAGAAAGTTAGAACTTTTTTATTTACTTTAAAGTGTTGTAATTCATGAGAGGAGGAACAGATATGAGACCAAGTGAAGAAGTTGAGAAGATTAAGAAATTATTTCCTGTAGGTACAAGAGTTAGATTGATTCAAATGGATGATTCACAAGCAGTACCTAGTGGTATTTTAGGAGCTGTAGATCATATTGACGATGATGGACAAATCCATATGAACTGGGACAATGGTAGAACTTTAGCTTTAATATATGGGGTTGACCAGTTCGAAATTGTTTAATAGTAAGTTAGTTCTAAGTATTTGACAATAATTGAAAGCATTTTAAAATTACAGCAATTCTAGTGTCTAGAATTAGAAAGGAGAATTTGTTTATTATGAAGATTACTTGTAGAGTTTTAATTTAAATAATAAACTTACAATAAAGGCTGTATTTCTTTCGAACTTATGGTATATAAACAAGCGGGATGGTGATTTGAATGAAGAAATTGTTATTAAATAATCCTAGTCTTAATGTGATTAAGGAAAAATTATCTAATGATTTACCCGAAGAAATTGAAATAACTTTCAATAACAAAGTAGACAATGGTATAGAGTTTGTGATAATGGATTATTTAATTAATTCTGCTGGATATTCTATTGAAGAAGTAAAGCCAATAGATGATTCAAAAGCAATGTATATTGTTTACTTTAAAAGGAAGAGTTAGTTCTCTTCCTTTTTGCCTTCTAATAACTTTTGATTTTCTTCCCAATATTCCCAATAGAAATTTGGATCTTGTTCATACAATTCAATTGCACCACATAGAACCTCTAGTGATGGTCCGATTTCAGAACTTGGTGCTTCAATTCTTTTAAGCGATTCTGGTTCTATTCCAAGTGCAGGAGCTGCATCTTTTACTTTGATATTAGCGAGTTTTCTTGCAATACGCATATTCTGACAAATATTCTTTTTTACACCACTATAATCTATCAATTGTTCATCAGTATAAGAGTGATTATTTCTACCCATAAAACAACCTCCACAGTATTTATTATTTTCTCATAATTATCTTGAAATGACGGTATCTTCAAATGTTACTAAATTTGTGATATAATATTCTTGAGGTGGTGTTTTTATGAGTAAAATTTCTAATGGTGAGGGGTTTATCTATGTATATCCGTGTATAATGGGTGGTACAAAGAATCTTTGTAAGATAGGTGTAACTGACAATTTTAAGGAAAGGATGAGTCAGCATGTTCGCACTCCATATCATGGTTTCAATTGCATGCTAAACTACCCTAGTTATAAACCTATTGCTACGGCTTTTCGAGTTAAGTCTATGAATATATCTGATAACTTAGTTAGGGATTATTTTAAAGATTATCAATTGGCAGGAATCGAGGTATACAATATCAATTATAATGTTAGTATCCAAGAACTATATAACCTATTGTATAAGCACAACCAGTTTATTGAACTTATAGAAGATAAGACTACTGATTATAGTTTTCTTGTACTAGAAGAAGAAGTTAAAATTGATACAACTAAGTCAGTTTTTGAAGAACTTAGAGATAAAATTTTATCTAAGTATAATGATGAGCTACCAGATGAACTGCTTTTACTTCTAAGAGATGGTGAAGAATTTAAAACGCATTGTCCATCTCACAAAAATTTTATTGAGTTTCGAGATGGATTAGTATTAGATATTAGTGTTTGTAAAGCTAGTCGTGCTTTATTGCTAAATAAGTTACAAGAAATATTAAAGGAGTGATTTTTATGTTTACTGATTGTTTTGAGGACAGGATTCTAATAATTTTGGAATCAATATTTATTACATGTTCGGCTGTTTTATTATTTCCTTATAACAAAATGATTGCAGTTGATATTTGTAGAGCAACACAAATACCCTATGATCTAGTTTTATCAGTTACATCAGCTGGATTTGGTAACAACATTATTATATTGTTATTTGTTGTTGAGATTGTATTAGTTGTTCTATTTATTGAAAAATTTATTCCAACATGTATTGAAAGATTAGTTTGGGATTATTGATTTTAAAGGAGTTGTATGTTGTGAAAAAGAAATTAATTATTTTAGGAATTATTATTATTCCAATTATTACTATTATTGCTATGCAAATACCAAAATGGACTAATCAGAATAAGTTTAAAGAGATATTTGATGATACTTCTATACTGGCAAATGGATATACCTATCATGGTCTTACTTATTTAGACATCCACTCTAATCAGTTTAGAATGAAATATAGTGATTATGATACAAAAATTGTTAAAGGATCTGACATAGAAATCAAAGGAACTGTCAAAGTAAAGGATTCTAATACTTTAATACTTACCTATGATGGTGGTTCGATAACATGTTCAGTTTTAAATATTAATGTTTTAGACTGTGATGGTGCAGTTTTTAGAAGATATGATGGTCAATATGGGGATGAGAAAAAATGTGAATTAAGTCCTACCGAGTCAGAAAATGTAATTGCTGCTGGTTGGGATGATGCTTATGCAAATAGACAGGGTGCTAGTTATAATAACCCTTATGAGAAAACTGATCCTTGTTATCAAGAATATGATGGTGATTATTATACAGGTGTTTATAATGGTTACTTAAGAAATAAAATGTCTGTTAGTACCTATGAAATAATAGTAAAGGGACATAGTTGTTTAAGTATGGATGGCAACTGCTACAATGTTAAGAGGTGATAAATTATGAGTAAGAAACAAATTAAAAATATTGATGTAGATCAGGATATTGTTAAACCTATAAAGAAGAAAAATAAGCATATTTTATTAAAGGTTCTTTTAGTTATTATAATTGTTATAATACTATTCTTTAGCTATAGCTTTATTAAGCAGAAGTTATATCAAACTAGAAGTCAGAAGATGACTGAGGAGGTTAATGAGATACAAAAGGATAAGGTAGATTATGTTTTTATTGAGATTAACCCTTTTCTTGTTCTAACTATTAAAGATGGTACTGTAGAAGATGTGGCATGCCTTAATGATGACTGTGTTTCCATTTATAATGAAATCAAAATTGCAGGTAAAAATATTGATGATAGTATTGATTATTTATATGATTTAGCCAAGTCAAAAGGTTTTGATACTTCTAATGGAGTTAAAGTTAGAGCAACTGGAAATGTATATATTGAGAAAAAGGATTATGTTATTGTTGAGTATATTTCAGTAGCAGATAAAGAGGTATTGCTAGCTGATTTGAAGAACAATGAGAGTATAAAAAATAGTAATAATGATGGTTATTACACTACCCTATGGGATAAGTTAAAAGCAGATGGTGACTATGGTGATGTATATTCTTGTAGTATGAATAATGAAGAATTAGAATGTTATTTTACTGAGAAATTTATATCGAATATTTTTGATGAAAAACAACTAGTTTTAGATTACGTAGGATTGGAAAATCAAATCAATAAGTTTTTCAATACACTTGATAAATTTAGAATAAAACACACAAAGAAAGATGATACCGAATATATTTCCATTAATTATAATGAATATGTTGCTACAGGTAGTATTCAAATAGAAGATAAAGAGATATTAGCTAATGTTTTATCGAGAAAAATTGAACATCAGAATTCAAGTTCTTCTTATGAGGAATGTTTACTTGCCGATACATATGAATACGTTGATTTGAAAGATTTTAATCTTTTAAATCCTAATGATGCTAATAAGATTAAAAGATATACACCTGAGCGAGTAATTAAAGATTGTAAAGAAGTAGAAATGATTAATAATTGTTTGACTGGTAATGGTCCATGTGATTTAGAATAAGAAAGAAGTGTGATGGTTATGTTTAAGATTATATTAGGTTTGGTTCAGCAACATATTGCTGCAACTATTATTGTTAGTGTTGTAGTGGTAGTTGGTGCTGTTGCTACTCCTGTTATCTTATTGAACGTCAAAGATGAACCAAAGCCAAATAAAGATATTAAAGAAGAAGTTAAACAAGATGATCAAGAGGCGGAGGTCATAGAACAAGAGCCCGAATTGAACGAAGATGGGTGTCCTGTAGGTTTCTTTTTGAACTACTATGGTATATGTCAGGATGAGCACCTTTACGAGCCACAGGAGTGCCCAGATGGTGAAATGTGGTGGCCAAATAATATGGCAGAGTATACTAAAGATAATGGTGATGGAACTGTGTCACCAGATTATGAGGCTGCATTTGGTATTGATGGTTTACCTAAAGGAATTTGTGTAAGAGATTATGAAGCACAAGATGCTTGGTATAAGTCACATGGATATCCTGGTATGAATCCAAAGGATAGAGAATTATATAATCATATTAATGATTGTGAACGTGGTTTTAGTTATGATTCAGATACAAAGACTTGTGTAGATAAGACAGCTTGGTATCGTATGAGATATGAGAAAGAAGTTCTTAGTAAACATGATCCAAAGGATGATTTACCAAAATGTTCTGAACGATCTGAAACTGATCAGGCTTGTCTTAAGGATTAAAGAGATATTTAATATAAGTCATATTAATGAGAAAGAAGCACTTAACTAGTTGCTTCTTTTACCAATTGTATGGCTGTAATAATAATTATTTATGGTATAATTTGTATAATGAAATATAGTTAGGAGGTTACCAATGTGACTAAGAAGATTAATTTTAGGAAGATAGAGACTATGATCCCAGAGGATATATTCATTTCTAATATAGCACATCTTATTGGTGATGTAAAAAATGTAACACTAGAAGTTAGATTTGATAGTATTAATTCTTTTGAAGTTGATGATACTATGTTTGTTCTTCTTGAGATGCATGATGCTGCTTGCAATAAAATTAAAGGTTTAATGGTTGGTGCAAGAGATAATGATTTTAAGACTTTAGTAAAAAATATTAATATAGATACCAAATACAGAGTTAGTGGTAATGTTTCTTTATTAGATAAAGGATCGTACGATGAAGAGTTGCCTTTTAAAATTAATGATGATAGAGTATTTTGTATTTATGCCTTACAAAATTATGGTGAGACTTTATTTGGTGTAGATTTAGATGAGTTGTATTGTAATGGTGATTCTAAGATGGCATACAATTTGGTTAAAAGTAATACCAGTTATTTAAATAACATTTCTTTAGAAGATGTTGAGATGATTGAATTCTCTTGTTATAAAGATATCATAGTGCTATTGAAAGATGGTACTCTATATGTAAATGGTGAGAAGAAATTTGATAATATTGTGTATGTTGCTTTTATAGATATTGATTGTGTTTTTGCAATAAGTACTGATAGAGTTATAACTTGTTTAACTAGTAAGAAGAAAGATGCTAGAGATGCTATTAATAATCACGATTATAGATATAAGAAAGTAATTGTAACAGGTACAGGAATTGTTGCCTTAACTTATGATAGAACAGTTAGATATTATGGACATTTTATAAAAGAGTGCATTTTTGGAGAATACTTAGTTGATGTGGATGATATAGGAATAGTAGATAAATATACTTCTGATGTTGTTGTTATTAAAGGAGACATGGCTTATTCCTTATTTATGACATACCCACCTTATCGAGTATCGGATATAACATTATTAAGTTATTGCAATAGAGGTGGAGATTTTGTTATTTAAACATTAGATTTAGTTTTTAACTATACCTTCTTTGTGATGATTTGACTTTTTCTTTTTGTAAAAGGAAGTGATTTAAGATGAATATAGAAAAAGATTATGATTTGGATAGGTTTATTGAGGCACACAATGATGATTATAATAGAGCATTAAACGAAGTAAAAAGCGGAAGAAAATTAACTCATTGGATGTGGTACATTTTTCCTCAGATAGCTGGTTTAGGTATGAGTGAAACCGCAAAGTATTATGAGATTAAGAGTTTAGATGAGGCAAGAGCTTATTTAAATAATGAGTTATTAAAAGACCATATAATTGAAATATCAAATGCTTTATTAGAACTTTATACAAATGATCCAGTAGAAGTATTTGGCGATATTGATGCTTTGAAGTTAAAATCGTCTATGACTCTATTTTCTTATATATCCAATAATGAAATATTTAATAAAGTTATAGACAAATATTTTAATGGTAATAAAGATTTAACTACTGTTAGAATATGTGAAGAATTGAAAGCAGGAAGTTGATTTGCTTCTATTGAGGAATAGGGATACAAATATTAATTATTTATGGTATAGTTTAAGTATGATTAAGGAGGTTATTGATGTGGTGACTAAGATGAAGATTAATTTTAGGAAGATAGAGACCACGATTCCAGAGAACGTATTTATTTCTCATATTGATGGATTAATTGGCAAAGTTAAGAATGTTACACTTGAGGGAAAGTTTCATAATATGAAAGTCTATGAGATTGAAGATACTATGTTTGTGCTTGTACAATTTGTTGATTGTAGTGGAACAATTCCTGCAGTATTTGTTGGTAATAGAAATAATGAGTTTAAATCATTTGTAGAGGGTATCATTATGAATACTGACTATAGAATTAGTGGCAATGTTTCTTTACTGAATGATGATTTGTTAGATGAAGTTCTACCATTCCAGGATGAGATTACAGGAAACAAGATTTTTTGTATTACTGCATTACAAGATTTAAGAAGTATCAGATTGTTTGGTGTTGATATTGTAAAATTATATGATTATGATTTACATAATGCATATGATATTGTTAATGATAATACTGATTATTTAAAGGATGTATCCATTGATGAAGTTAAAGATATCAAATTTTCTTGTTATAAAGATGTTATTATTTTATTAAATAATGGCATAGTCTTATTAAATGGTAAGAACCAGTTATCTAATATAAAGACACTAGGATTAATGAGTGGACTTTCTATCTTTGCATTTAGTAATGATAATGTTATTACTTGTCTTACTGGAGTATGGGATTCTACTGAATTTATGAATAATAACAATTATAAGTATAAGAAGATAATTATTACACCACTTATAATAGTGGCATTAACTTTTGAAAAAGATATAAGATTGTTTGGTACCTTATGTGATAATGTTATTGATTATAATAGGTATGTTGGTGTAGATGATATCGGATATGTAAATGAGGAACATGATATTGTCGTTATTAAGGATGGTAAGGTTTATTCTTTATTCCATGAGAATGATTATTCTAATAATAAGCCAAAGGTATTGACTGCTGGAGATTTAATTGAGATAGCTTGATTTTTACTTTCTTTTTAAGATAGATTTCACAATCTATCTTTTATTGGCACTAAAATCGTTGCAATTAGTTGTAGAACATGGTTAAACAAAGAAGAGCTTATATTCTGCTTATATGTTTAACTATCTAAGATATGGTCTTCAATGGGCCAATAATGGGGTTAAATTGTAGCTCTTATTTTTTTACCTAGGGGTGTCAAATTAAACTATTGATTAATTGGACACTCATGTTAAGGGGAAATTATATGTCATTTAAGCGGAAAATAAGCCAAAACTGTCTAATAAATTCAAACAGGGATTTTTTGGACACTTGGAGAAAGGATTGATTATTGTGGATTCACAGGATAATGACAAATATGGGTATGCTAGGTGTTCTACTCTAGCACAGGATGCGGAGTATGAGATTAAGGTGTTAATGGATAAAGGAGTTGCTAGGGATCATATCTATATAGAATATGTGTCCGGAGGGAAAACTCGAGATCAGCGAGTTGAGTATGACAAATTGATGAAAGTGTTGGAACAAAATCCAGGTAGTGAGTTATATGCTACCGATTTGACCAGAATTGCTCGTAATAACAAAGATGTCTATGAGTTGGTGGAGTTTATTCAAAAGAACCATTTAAAGCTGGATATAGGTTCTTTTGTGGTATCATGTAAAGATTCTGAGATAGATCCAATTAGTGAAGTTATTATTATGGTCTTGGGAATTTTCGCCACCTTCGACCTCAAGCTCAAACACCAACAGATTTTTAATGGTATTCAACAGGCGAAGGCCTCTGGGAAACGTTTAGGTGCTCCTAATAAAACTAAAGATAAGATAGACGATCAGTTTTATAAGTATTATGCACAATATAAGAATAAGCAAATTAACATTACTGAGCTAGCTAAGCTTTCTGGTAGATGTAGGCAAACTTGCTATAACCTAATTAAGTTGATAGAAACAAATTAAGAAGCTACTTTTTGATGGTAGCTTCTTTTAATTGATTTCTTTCTTTTGTTTGTTTCTAGATCTGTTTACTCGTTCTCTATTTAATGCTGCTTTGTGTTTTTCAAAACATTTATCACATAAATATCCTCCTGTTTCAATAGGATGAGCACTTTTATCTATTTGTTTTTGACAAGCATTGCAATATGGTATTGGAGAATTTATTTGTAAATTGCCTAAATAGTCATGATAAAATGTGTCCCAAGCAGCAATTGCAATACTCTCATATTCTGTTACATTTCTAAAGACTGTATTGTAATTTTTTGTATATGGAGTCTTTTTTTTATTTATTTCTAATTTCAAACTTCCAATTGAGTTAAAGTTATTCATTATATAATTGTTATATTTGTCTGCTTGTTCAATCAAGTCTATTATATCTCTAGCCCATGATCCCATAGTTGACTTTAAAAACTCTAAGTCCTTTTGTTTATCATCATTGATTTTTTTTAAAGTAGTGTATTCTTCCCATAGACTATACAATAAATACATTACAATACTTATAGTAATAAGTCCATTAACTGATATTGTATTATTAGCATATTCTTGTAAGCTATATGAATTTGATTCTGGGGCATTCTCTTTCCATTGAGGTATTATTAACTGTCCATCAGTAATGATCATGCTTTTAGTATATTCAGCAATTTTTTTGCGTTCAGTCCAGAATGGCATTCCAAATTCTTTACACCAATTTATTATTGCTTCAGATATCTTTATTGCTTCCTTATTATCTGTTCCATTTCCATTTATTAATATTCTGTCAAATAAATACTTTATAGTAAATGGGATATACTGCATTTTACTTATAAGTGATCTACAATTGCACTCATCTACAATGTCTAAAATTTTACTTAATATAGTATTATAAGCTCTATTTATATCTTCTAGAGACTTTGATTTTTCTCCAAAACTTTCATAGTAATCCATTGTGGCTTTATCAATATCACATTTTATCTGAATGGGTATGTATATTAATTCATTTGGAGAAATTTTTTTGTATTTCTTAAGCAAATTAAATGCTTCTTTATAAAATTCAAACATTGAAAGATAATGTGAGTGATTTTTGTCTGTTATTGATTTGAATTCGTTAATATAGTCCTTAATTTTTTTATTAATAGTTTTTTTATCTTTTGGATTGTCAATTTTGATTGTCATATCAACATTATATATTGAATATTTTTCTTCTGCTTCTTTGATAATTTCATATAACGATTTTCCTAGTTCACAAGTTTGTTTAACTAGATAATGAGTATTGAATTTTTTATCAATTACACTTTCACTTTTATAACCAGTTAACAATATATTTTCCATATCAATACTTAAATTATATTTTTTATATTTTTTTACACTTTTTATCAAAACAATTGATTCCATAAGGGCTTAAGCTCCTTTCTTTTTTGCTCAAAATAATTATGTAATGCTATTGTAATGCTTATTTTTATTGTTTGTCAATAGGTCATGAGATAATTTTCTTGTCAAGCACCAATGCTGCGCAGCTTTATGCTTGTAATAAAAAATTAAGGAGGTTGAATTTATGATAGATGATAAATTCATAGTCGATGGTAATGACTTTAAATATTTACCTTTAAAAGTAGCTTACTATGCTAGATCTTTAGGATCCAACCATGATAAAAGACTTAAAGGAAAAATTTGCTTGATAGAGTTTTATGTTAAAGCGGAAACAACCTGGAATTTAGTTGTTGGATACGAAGATAATAATTGCTCTAGTCAATATATAGGTGAACAATTTGAACTAGAAGAATTGTTAGAGGATGCGGATAATCCTATATTTGATTTAATAGTTGTTGATAGCTTTTCTCAAATTTCAAGAAATAAAGAATATATCAATTACTTGTTAGAAGATGAAGCACTTAAAGTCCCAGTGTTCTGTATAGACACTGAAACAATAATAAGTAGTAATCCGAAAAATTTAAAAGATACCTTATTTTATGATGACAAAGTAAGTGTAAGTGATTACTATATACATCCAAATAATGAGGTGTGCAATGAAAATTCAAAATAGATTCAAGAAAGATAGGTTTATGACTGTGCACGATCAGTTTGTACTAGATTTGTACAAATTAAATACTGCCTTACCTCGATTCACTCTTAGAGAGAAGATAATTAATGGTGAAAAGTATCTTATTAACTCATTTGTTGAGAAGAATAAATACGAAGTTGGGATAGCAGTTAAAATTCCTAGAGAGTTGATTTCTATAGGTGTAAATCTTGATAGGTTTACTCATCCTGTTGAAGATGAGTATTCTAGGTTTTATGAATCTATGAAAGAGAGATTACAATTCTCTGAAGCTGAAATATTAGTAACAAATATTCTATTCAGTAAGTATTTAAGTGAGTATTATGCTATTAATCAAATCTCATTTAAGGATATTGAGAGATATCGTAGTAAGTCATCATCTAAGCGAAATATTGTTTTAAATGAAGATACTTTTAAGAGATATAAACATATAATTGATAGTTTATGTGCTAAGACAATTTACCTTAAGACAGGTGATGTTAGACATCCTACATTTGGTGTTAATAATCGAAATATAATGCAACCATTTCTAGTAGTTACTTCTAGATGTATGACTGGCGTAACCAATATGCAATTTAATTATTCTTTTGGAAACTTTGGGAAGTTTATTAAACGTTCTAGAAGATATTCTAACAATTTACCAAACATAGCCTATAGTTATAATTTTAAGCAAGCTAAGAAACATTGCACAGCTATATATGTTGCACAGGAAGTATTTTGGCAAAATTATAGGATTAAGAAGAGAGCTAAGAAGTTTGCTCCACCTGGTGAATTTGATTTCATTATAGAAGTAATGCCAATTTGTGAGTGGGTTTATGGTAGATATAACATTACTACAAAGGAATATAGACTTGTTCTAGGTTACATTGAAGATGTACTAAAGATGTTACAAGCTACTGGTGAGATTGGGGAATATGTTGTTTCTGAAAAGATTACTAGAAAAAAGCATACAACTTTCAATGTTAAAACTACCTTACAAAAGTTATATGCTAATGGTCTAAATGAGGGTGCAAAACTTTTATTAGGATCAGCTCACTATGAGAATGATTTAGATGCAGATTGTACACCTTCAAGTATTTCCTCAATGGTTGTTTTGAATTTAGGACAACATAAAGTTGAGACAGAAAATACATAAAGTTAAGTCATTATTGTGGCTGTAAAGTTAAGAAAATAAAGGGGTTGTGCTCTTTATATAAGAGCTTATAAGAAAGGGATGATTTATATGAATAAAGTACCAGAAATCAGCAAAGGATTGTTGAAGATTCTTAATTCTCCATGGGATAATAAAGAATTAATTAATTATATACAAGACTTATTTAAAGCAAAAGTTTTAAGTAAGGATGAGATAATACTCTGTAAAAATATAATAGAGCAGGTTGAAGTCAAAAGTAGTGTAAGTATTAGCAGCGCATTTGCAGAATTAAAAATTTATTGTAATTGGGAACGCGATGCTCGTTATGAAAAGAAAGACTTGCAGTTTGTATCAGACTATTATCTTGGAGGAAGAATCGAGAGCCAACTAAAGGAACAAGCAAGAGTTGCTTTTAAAAATTCAGGTGACAAAGTATTTAACGGAACCGATACATCGTTATTCTTTAATAGATATACTGATGTAATAGGTGTTAAGCAAGAGACAACACTTGAGGATTTCTTAAGTCCATTTGATAAAGTTTCTATTGAAGAAAATAATTTAGTATTAACTTGTGAATCTATTGATAAACTTCTCAATGGTGGTCTTATGGGAGGACAGGTTACTACTATTCTTGGGGATTTGGGTGTAGCGAAAAGTTTATGGAGTTTAAATATTGCTTATAATGCTATCTCAGAGGGGAAGAATGTTCTTTACTTCTCACTTGGATTAAGTAAACAAGAGCTCAATAAGAGATTTATATTAAGGCATTCATATGATCTTAAGTTTGAAAATGAACTTATTTATGATGAAGAAGAACCCTGTGATAAAGAATTATTAGAAGAGGTATGCAAAAACTTTTACAATAACTTATCTGGTAATTTAATAGTTTTTGATGAATCTTATTTTGATATTAGTACAGCACGTAGTTTACTAAAATTATTTGCAGTTGCTGAACGTGATTTTCAAAAGGTAACTCAACATGGCATTGATTTAGTAATTATAGATGACTTTACCTATATGAAACTGGACAATGGCTTAAAGTTGATAACTACTAAAAGTAAGATTCAAGATGAATACTATTGTTTTCTTAGAAATCAAAGCAAGAATTTACTTGGTATGAAAAGGATGATACCTATCGTGGTTACATATAGTATCGATAAGAAATATTATAGTTATTTCAACGAAAATGATACATTTGGACAATTTATGATTCCTGAAATTATAGAGTCTTTAAGTGATAATGTATTGGCTATACGCTTGGATAATAGTCAACAATTGAAAATTACATTAGCAAAGCCTCATGCTAAAGGCGACGAAGATTATTGCTTTGAACCTATTGATGCATGTATTCAAAATTGGTATTTGGGATACAACAACGAGGATGAGACTCTACGGGTTCGTAGGATGGGTTTAGTAAAAGACGAAGATTCTGAAGAACCTGAAGAGTTTGGTAGTATTTCCACAGCAAAGGTTACTAATGGATTTATGGATAAGGAAACAATTAAAGCTCTAATGATGGGCAAAGATATTGAAAATACATCTAAAGATGTTGAGGGATCTGATTCATCAGATAGCGAAAACTAATATTAATAGGTTGACTTTAAGACCTATTTAAGTGATATATGTAAAGAATTTTAACTAGTTTTAGCTGGTTAGCACTCAAAAATAATCCAATAGGGTTGCTGGTGATTTTGCAGCAACTATGAATGAAGAAAGGGTGATTTATAATGGATTATGATATGTTAAATATACAAAAAGAAGTAACTAATAAAAGGGGGTTGGATTATATCCAAGCAAGTGATAAGAAAGATATGGATTATGTGGAAATGTTAGAGTTAATATCTAAAGTATGGATAGATGCTGACGATATAATGAGGTTGGCGCAATGCGGAAAACATAGTGCAACTAATATAAGGAATGAAATCGAGGAGCAGATAATAGCAAGTGGTAAGAATGTTCCAACAGGAGCTCGCAAATGTGTTCCTACGAAGTTAGTTCTTGAATATTTAGGACTAGATATTGATTTCATTTGTAGTATGGCGGAAAGGTTAGCTTAAGGTGATGTGGTGTGTCTGTTAGAAAAGTTAATGAAAAAGAATGGACTAAAGATGGTCGTAAATATGTGTATGAGGGATGGTATAAAGATGCCTTTGGCAAGAGAAAACCTTACAAGTCAAGAAAATATCTTACTAGAAAAGAAGCAGTACAGGAAGAAAGAGTTTTTCTTTCTTCTCTTGAAACTGTAGTTAAGATGGAAGATATTACGTTCAAAGAATTGTGTGATAAACATTTTGATTATAAGCAAAATGCCAAAAAGGTTAAGGTTACTACATTGCGTAATTATAATAAAAGACAACAACATTTAGAAATATTTAATGATGTTAAGCTAAGTAAATTAAGTATAGCGCAGTTCGATGAATGGAAGAAGATGATGAACGAAACAACTATGGAGACTTCTACTAAAAATGATTTATACAAATACTTTAGAAGCGTTCTTCATTTTGGAACTAATCGTTATAATTACAATTTTACAGAATTACTCAATATGATGAATAATTTTGATGATCCTAATGAGAGTCCAAAAGAGATGGAGTTTTGGACGAAAGCAGAATTTGATAAATTTATCTCTGTTGAAACTGATCTTCAATTTAGAGCAGCATTTGAAACATTGTACTATTGTGGATTGCGATCCGGGGAACTTAGGGGACTTACTTGGTACGACATAAATTTTGAAACCAAAGAATTGTCAGTAAATAAGAATATAACTGTTAATTTAGATGGTAAGAAATATGTTATAACAACGCCTAAGACAAAAAGTAGTAAAAGAAAACTTACGATGCCAGATATACTAGTAGAAGATTTAAAAAAGTTAAGAAAAATGCAAAATAATTATTGTGAATTTAATAATAATTGGTTTGTATTTGGTTCTTATGAACCATTAGGAAAATCTAGGCTAAGAGACAGAAAGAATAAGAACTGTAAATTAGCTGGAGTAAAGCAAATAAGAATTCATGATTTTAGACATAGTTGTGCGTCCTTGTTAATCAATAATGGGGCTAACGTAACAATTGTTGCTCATTATCTAGGTCATACAAAAATAGATGAAACTTTAAATACTTACACTCATATGTTTAAAGATAAAGCAGAAGAAGTTACAAGAATGATAAATCAGTTAAACAGGTAGATTTATTGTTCTTTTTTTGTTATAATGAGTGTATGTTAATCAACAAGAAGTATTATGATTTTTCAGGTGATGGTTTAGGCGACAACTTAGGCGACTAGATAAGTAAAAATGTGTGCATTTTGATGAATTTAGGCGACAATTGAATTTGTGTTTTGCCCATAAATAAAGGTATGAGCAAGACGGTGGAGTCCTTAACAGCCACCCCCTGAAATCCCAGCCGAAAGGCTGGGATACTTTGTTTTTAAGGGCTCCAAGCCATTTTGTATATGTATTAGGTACCCAAATAGGTACCCATTTTAATTTAAATTGTCGATAATGTTTATTATTTCATTCATTTGATTTTTAAATAGGTGAGAATATGTGTTTAATGTCTCATCTATTTTTGTATGTCCTAGATATTTTGCAACTACATTTATTGTTGCGCCACTATTAATTAAAAGTGATGCACAACTATGCCTAAAATCGTGAATTCTAATTTGTTTAACTTCTGCTAACTCACAATTTTTATTTTTCCTACATCTTATTTTACCATTTGTAATAGGTTCAGTATCTCCAAAAACATACCAACTATTGTTAAATCCATAATGATTATTAGAAACCCTATATAATTCCTTTAAGTCATCTAATAAAACTTTAGATATTGGAATATTTCTAACACTTGACTTTGTTTTAGGGGTAGTAACCATATAAGATTTATCTTCATCTCCTCTAGTTGCTACAACATTTTTATTTACACTTAAATAACTATTTTTAAAATCAATGTCATTCCAAGTAAGCCCACGAAGTTCACCACGCCTTAAACCACAATAATATAAAGTCTCATACATAGTTTTATACAATATGTTATCTTCTACGGAAATAAACTTTTTAAATTCATCATAAGTAAAAAATAACATTTCTTTTGGAATTTCGTTTGGATTAGTAAAATTAGTCATTTTATTGTAAGTTGCAGTGAAATTAAAATTGTACCATTTAGTGGCATAGTTTAATAATTCTTTAAAGAATTTAAATAGATGATTTTTATGATTCGTTGTATAACCATAAGAATTAATCTCTTTCTTCCATTTTTCAAAGTGTTCTATATTAAAATCCTTTAGTTTTACATTTTCTAGATTTTTAAAGAATTTTTGTCTATCTCTATAAGTCTTTAAAGTAGTGAATTTTACTTTATCTTCTTTATAGGCATAGAAGAGAGTATATAAATCTTTAAAAGTCATATTACGATCTTTATCTGCTCGTTCAGTATTGGTTGTTAGAAACTCTCTTTCGGCTTTTAATGCCTCTGGTTTCGTAAAAAACTTCTTTGACTTATATTTTCTTCTAGTTCCATCTAAATTCTTTATATAGTCATAAAATATCCATTTGCGCCCATCTTTTGTCCAGTCTTGCCTTTCTAATTGTTTAACTGCCATAATTATTCCTCCTCGAAACTATTGCTTTCTAGGATTGGTTCCTTATATACAGCAGTATAAGTTCTATCTGTCGCAGTTCTTTTAGATTTAATAGTGAGTACTAATTTTTCTAATTTTTCTTTGTTATTAGCAAGTAATTTGCCAAACACAGGTGGAGTAATATTTAAATTTAACTTACTTACCATCTCTGATATTTTAAAAGTAAATTCTTCTTTTTTAATCGCATATTTTAAGAATTGTATCAAGTTATCATTTAATTTATCTTCGGTATCTTCATCAATCGTAAGTATTAAATGACTATCTCTTTTCAAAATGTATTCTTTACTTGGATAATCTCTGCTTTCGTATTTTAGATAGAATGTTGATTTAATATTATCATCTTGTCTTAAAGCAATCTTACCATCAACACAAGTATCTATGGCTGTACTACCTAAAGATTTACCTTTACGATTTAAATGATGAACTAAAATAATTGAAACATTATATTTATTACATAAATTCCTAATTTGTGGAAATATATTTTGACTCATATCTTGGTAGTTGTTTAAATCATAGTTATAACCAAAATTAATTCCATTGAACATATCTATAAATACAAGTTTTCCATTATGCTTTTCAGAAAAATTCATAATTTCTTTTTCAACCTTTATAATACTTAATTGTGTAGAATTTTCATCTGGATAAGTATAAAAGAAATCATCACTATTTAATTTGCAATTCATAAGTTCAATGCGACTTATTGTTTCTGTAGGATTCATCTCTGTACTTAAATAAAGTACAGGTGTTTTATTTGTTTTTAAATCTAGAAAAGGAATGCCATTACAAATAGAGTTTACTATTTGAAGAGCCATAGCGGATTTACCAACTTTGGCTTCTCCAAGTAAGCAATATAAACCATTTTCTCTAATCATATCTTCAATAATATAATTCATATCAACAATACTACTTCTTAATTCTTCAATTGTTTTCATATAATTCCTTTCTATAAATTTTCTTTCGCCATTTTTTCTAAATAATTAATATTTATTTTTAACTTATTAACGACTTCAATCATTGGTAATCTGTTATTGGGAAGAGTATAACCTTGATTTATTAGATCTTGTTTTATCTCTTTCCTAAGTTTCACTGCATTATTTTTACCTATTTCAGCAAGTTGCATTAAATCATCAAGATTACACCATTGCTTTGAAATAAGTTTTAATGTTTCTCTAGCATCCATATTAAGTGTTCCTCCTTTCGTTAGACTCTAGATATAAAAATATCTATGTATATGGATTACCAATAAAGAAAAGAATTATATATGTGAGTTATACTCACAGTAATTATATTATCATACGAAATTAATTTAAGTCAATACATTTTGTGACTAAAACTCACAAAAATATTGTTTGATAATCAAAATTGTGTTAAAATGGTAGTAGATGAGTAAATGAGGTGTATAAAGTGGAAGATAAAACTTTAGCCAGTGTAGTAAAGAATGCTAGAAAAAAAGTTGGTATATCGCAAAGAGAATTATCAAGAAGAACTGGAATAGATAATAATACATTAGCAAAGATAGAAAAAGGTGAAAGAAAGAAACCTAATGTATTATCTTTAAGAAAATTATCTATGGTATTAGGTATTGATGTAAAAAAATTGATGAAATTATGTGATTATACTAAAGAAGAAATTGAAATAATTGATAACAAAATCTATACAAATATTGCAATTAAAAATGACGATTTATCAATTACTTTGATAGATGAATATATAAAAAATTTCAAATATGATGTTCTTGCTAAAGAAGTTTTGTTAGATTTTATAGATAATAAAGATTATAAGAAGACAGAAAAATATGAAAAATTAAAACAAACTGAAAAAAATAAAGTAGATAAAGCATTTAAAAATATGGTCAATACCATTAATGAAGATATTGAAAAAATGGAATACGCAATAGCACATATTGATGACAATAGATCTAAAAAATAGTTTTTTTCAGTAAGTAATGACAGTATGACAAATAAATTAGAGTATAGTTGTAAGTATAAAATACTTGTCATGGTGTCATTTATAAAAGAAGTTAGGTGATATTTTATGATAGAAGAAAAAATAAAAGATGAAATTTTAAATTCAGTAGCACCATGTTCTATGTTTTGTTCAACCTGTACAGCTTGTAAATATGGCAAAATAAGCAATCATTCAAAAAAAATATTACAATTATTAGAAGGACATGAAGAATTTTTAGAGAAGAACCTAAAGAAACAATATATTCATAAATTAGAGGAATTTAAAACATTTAGTCAGAAATTAAAAAAATATGCATATCCAAAATGTGATGGTTGTAGAAAAGGCAGAGCAAATGGCTGTAGTATAAAAAATTGTTTTATACCTGAATGTACCAAAGAGCATAATGTGGATTTTTGTGCTGATTGTAAAGAATTTCCTTGTAATAAAGTTAATAAAAGTATATTTAAAGAATCTACTATTCAAAAGTGGATAAATGGAAATAATAAAATTAGAGAAACTGGTATAAATAACTATTATAATGACAATAAGAACATACCACATTATATTAATTATAAGAAGGAAGAAAAATTGAAATGAAAAAAGAAACGCTAATTAATGAATTTAATAAGATAAATTCCAATAGTAATTTAAATGAAATTCAAGAATATATTACTAAAATGATGCAAGTCAATGGCTTTAACAATACACCTTTAGAATTGTTTTGCTACTTGACTGAAGAAGTTGGAGAATTAGCAAAGGAAATTAGAAAAACAGAAAAGAACATGGATATGGACATATCAAAGGAATATGAATCTTGTTTAAAACATGAGATAGCAGATGTATTTATATATTTATTAGCAATATGTGATTCCTATAATATAGATCTTTTAGAAGCTTTTAAAGATAAAGAAAAGATTAATTTGGATAGGGTTTGGAAGTAAAAAAAGAGAGTTGAGATTATGGATAAGCAAAAAAATTTTTCAGATAGTGTATTAGAATTTAATGAATGGTTAGCAAATATATCTTTAAAATTATTTGATAATTATACTATTAGTAATCCATTTAGTGGTAAAAATAGAGTACAAATAAAAGAGATTACGAATGCTTTTTATAAAAAATATTATAATGATCATAATAAAAGATATTTAATACTTGGTAGTTCTCCAGCAAGAAAAGGTACAGCAACAACAGGTATTCCATTTGAAGATGCAAGTCATCTTTATAAAGAAACTGGTATTATGATTGATCATTTTTATATAAATAAATCGTCTTCTGATTTTTTGTATGATGTTATGGAACAATATGGTGGTTGTGAAAAATTTTATAATGACTTTTTTATGAGTTTTGTATGTCCATTAGGAATAGTAAATATAAATTCAAAAGGAAATGAAGTTAATTCAAATTATTATGAAAATAAAAAATTGGAGAACTTTCTCTACAATTTTATTGTTGATTCTTTAAAAAGACAGATTGCTTTTGGAATTGAAACATCTATATGTTATTGTATAGGAAGTGGAGAAAATTTTAAATTTTTAACAAAAATTAATGAACAATATAAATTTTTTGATAAGATTATTGCTTTAGAACATCCAAGATTCATTATGCAATATAATTTAAAAGATAGGAATAAATACTTGAATAAATACATTAATGCTTTAAATAATAGAAAAAAAAATAATAAAAAAGACAAGAAAAAATTCTCATAAATAATTAAAATATAGATAAAAATTTATCAAAAAAATTCAATATGAAAAACATTAAAAAAGCAGAGTAAAATATTTATGTCTTAGCCAGCACTGCGGATCTACTCCCGCCATTTACAAAAATATTGGATAAATCCAAAACCCTAAATAGTATTAAGATATAGGAGGCAAAATATGAACTATGAACAATTTATTAAAATGCTATCTAGTTTAACTAGTACAGAACAAATTTTAATCACTCTTTTTAATTATTTCAAAAATAATGTAAGTTATAATTATGATGAACTTCAAGTAGTAAAATATCAAAGATACAAAAATGAATATTTAAGACAGATTAGCAATTTAATAACTAAAAAGAAAAATGAAAAATCTGATGAATTTAAAGAGTATTTGATAAAACTTTTAGATGATGCTTTTTTAAAAATTGAAGGAAGACCATTATCTGAGAAAAATAAATTAGAGTGGTTTAAAAATTATGGAACTGTTATTCATCATGAAGCACAACCAGCAAAAAACGGAATAATAAAAATTCCTGCTAGAGATGCTTATGATGAAATTGTTCATATTGAGTCAAATAATTATCCACCGATATATTGTAATGGATTATTAAAAGATGGTGTATGTGCAGAGTATTCAAAGTGGGTTAAGCAAATATGTGATAGCTTGAATATTCCTTGCTTAAAAGTAAGAGGAAAAGGTACTACAGGTCATGCATGGAATTTGATATATGTTCAAGAAAAAAATATGTGGGTTAATTTTGATATGACTATGGTAAGATTTTATATTGATGGATGGTCAAAAGAATATGGTGAACCTGAAAAGTGGATTTTTGCAACTAATGATGAAATGTTTAAATTGCAACCACAAAGAATTATAGAACAAATATTGGGAGATGATGATACAATATTATTTACTTCAGTAATAAATGCAAATAATCAGGAAGAATTAAATGAATTCCTTAATGGATTATATCCTACAGAAAAAATGAAAAAATAGTATATAAAATGTTAAAAAGTTAGGAGATGGTAAAGTGTCAAAATGGTATGACAAACCTACTAAAATTTTATCAATGAGAAAAGATATTGATTATGTAATGTGTATTGATGAAAATGGCAGTAGCAGTAATTTAACTTATGTATTAAAACAAATATCAAATGAAAAAGAAATATCAGAAGATGATAAATACTTTACCATTACTGGATGTATCTTTACTAAAGAAGAATATATGAATTCAAAGAGAAGAATAAATTCATTAAAAAATAAGTATTGGGAAAATGGTATGTTTTACGATAGTAAATTAAAACGAGAAAAGTACGTTTGTTTCCATTCAAGAGATATAAGAAAGCACGATAATTGTTTTAATGATAGTGTTATAGATTATAATGAGTTTATGGTTGATTTAACAGATGCCATGAAGAATATTAAGTGTAAGATTATTTCAATCAGTATAAATCTTTATGAATATTTGAAAAGAGGATATACTCACAATGTTTATAATGTAGCATTTGATTTTTTATTAGAAAGATATATCTATGCTACTGATAATAATAAAAAAGGTGTAATAATGCTTGAGGCAAGAGGTAAAGATGAAGATAATGAATTACTAGAACATATTAGCAAGGTTATCAATAAAACGGGCACTAAAAAAATTAGTTCTAAAGAACTAAAATCTAAAATAGAGGGAGTATATTTTAATCCCAAATGGAATGAAGAGTATAGTTCCACTTATGTAGGACTTGAAATAACAGATTTATTTTCTTATCCTATACATAAATATGTTAAAAGAAATACCAAAGATAAGGCATTTCTAACATTTGAAAATAAAATAGTTGGGTATCCAAATTATAAGAATAAAGGAATTAAAATATTTCCTTAAACAAAAAAATAAGAACTGGATAAACCAGTTCTTACCGTCCGCGATACCACGAACCCCAAGCAAATTTAATTGCTTTTGACATATTTAATATAGCAAATAAATGAATATTTGTCAATAATTATGTCTTTAATAGTATATATAAAAATTAGGTGAAATATGCTAAAATATTAGATAATTTAAATTTGGAGGGAACATGAGTGAACAAGAAAACAATTATAATATAAGGTTGTTGATTTTTTGCGTTTTAGGTTTTTCTTATCTCTCCTTTCTCTTTTGTAAAGTTAACCTTACAATTCTATTATGCAATAATTAAACTTTATTGTCAAGAAAAACTTACAAGATTGTTGTGAAAAACTTACAAGATATGTTATAATGTTTTTGGGATGATATTATACCCTAATAAACGAAGGAGTATTTTGTTATGGAAAAAGAACTTACTTTAAAATCTTTAATTGAAGGTGGAAGAGACATAAAGAACTTTTCTCAAAGAGAACTAGCAAGAAGAATAGGATTAAGTAATACATCTTTAAATGATCTTGAAAATGGAAAAGTTAAAAAGCCTGATATAGAAATATTAAGAAAAATTGCTGAAGAACTGGATTTATCTTTAGAACAATTATTAAAAGCAGCAGGATATGATGCCTTAACAAATTGGTTTTCCAATGATGAATTTAAAAATAAATCTTCTAGAGATTTAAAAAATATTATTAAAAAAGCAAGAATTTTTAAATATGATATTTTGGACTGGGATAGTAATAAAAGAGAATCAACAAGGATTGTAATGGAAAACTTATTTAGAATTTCCCATAAATTAGAAATTTTAAATAATCATCCTGAATTTGATTATTCAATAGAAAAAGCAATAGAAGAAATTAATCAAGCATTAAAGGATTTAGAACCTGTTGCTAAGAAATATGATTATAGTAAATTGCCAAAAGACTTGTAGAAAGAAGTTTGTATATTATGAATAAAGAAAAGATATTAAAAAAAGTTGATATTTTATATATGATGTGGAAAAAGGGAGAACTTGGTGGAGAGGTTATGCCAGAAGATGAGAATCCACATTTTGAAAAAGATTCTAAAGAAAACTATATTTATTTTACTTTACCAATGGCACTTAATTATCAAAGAAATTCTTATACTTTATGGGAGAGTGCCAATAAAACATATCAAGATGAAGAAACTAGATTTGTATTTGATCCTAAAATATGTTTAGAAAAGTCTTTTGAAGAGGTTCAATATGCACTAACAAAATATAAAGTTGCTTTACAAAAGCAGAAACAAACTGAAATATGGTTAGCTTTATGTAATACAATTGTAGAACTATATGATGGTGATATAAGAAGATTATTTGATAAGCTAGATAATGATGTTGATAAAATAAGAGATTTTATTCAAAAAGAAAACAAGAAAAAGTTTCCCTATTTATCAGGTACTAAAATATGTAATTATTGGTTGTATGTTATTTGGCAATATACTGATAGAGAATATAAAAATATTGAAAATTTAACAGTTGCTCCTGATACTCATGTAGTAAAAGCTACACATAGATTAGGATTAATAACTGATGAAGAATTAAATAGAAGTGATGTACAATTAATGGCGATTGATAGATGGAATGATTTATTTAAAGGTACAAAATATAAACCAATTGATATTCATACAGCTTTATGGTTATGGAGTAGGAATGGATTTATAGATTTAGATGAGTCAATTTTAAATGATGAAATATTTAAAAATAAGATAAAGGAAAGTTATGAAAATAATAAATACATAGAGGACTATAGAAAAAGAGAATTGCTTCCATTTGAAAAAGATATATTTGATCAAGTAATAAGTCATTTACCAGCAAATGGAAATATATTAGATCTAGGTTGTGGTAGTGGATATCCATACGATAGATATTTTGTTGATAATAAATTTAATTTAACTGGAGTGGACTTTAGTAGAAAACATATAAATCAAGCAAGAAAAAATAATCCAAATGCTACATATATTGAAGGAGACATTGAAAAATTTGAATATACAACAAATTATCATTTAATTATGATGTTATTCTCTTTATTACATATTCCAAGAGATCACCATAAAGAAATATTAACAAAAATATACAATCATCTTAATGATAATGGAATTTTACTATTAACATTAAGAGATGAAGATGTTGGCAATTTTAAATATAGGAATGATTTTTGTGGTAATGATATGTATTGGAGTTACTATAACTATGATGAATACATTAAAATACTAAATGAAATAGGTTTTAAAGTATTATACTCAGTAAATCAAAATAAATTCGGAATATCAGAAAGTCATAATTGGTTGATTTTAAAGAAATAGATTGAAATGGCAAAAAAATAAGGGCTATGATTGCCATTTATGAATTGGTCAGTCGCGACTGACCAATTGGAAAGGAATAGTTATGTTAGAAGAAAATAATAAAATGGTTAATGAAATAACGACATTAGTAAATGAGGTAAAATCTAAGTTATCAAAAGAAATTAATAATTCGATAGTTTATGTTTACTGGAACATTGGTAGGATTATTGTATCAAATGAGAATGAATACAATAATCGTTTGGAATATGGAAAAGAGGTGCTAAAAGGGTTATCAAATGATTTAACTAAATTTTTAGGTAAAGGATATTCTTATACTAATTTAAAATATATGAGAATATTTTATAAAACATATCCTGAATTTGAAGAAATCAGTCCTGAATTATCTTGGACGCATTACAACGAGTTAATAATAATCAAAGATGACGCTAAAAGGAAATTTTATGAAAAAGAATGTATTAATTCACATTGGAGTGTAAGAGAACTTCAAAGGCAATTAGATACTTCATTATATGAAAGATTATTACTTTCTGATGGCAAACCAAATAAAGAAAAAGTTTTAGAACTATCTAAAAAAGGACAAGTATTAGCAAAACCTAGTGATTTAATTAAAGAACCTTATGTATTTGAATTTCTAGGTATTAAAGAACAAAAACCTTTACTTGAAAAAGATTTGGAGTATAAGTTAATTAAACATATTGAAGACTTTTTGCTAGAACTTGGGAAAGGATTTATGTTTGTCGGTAGTCAGCAAAGAATAACTCTTAATAATACCAATTATTATGTAGATATGGTTTTTTATAACAAATTTTTAAAGTCTTATGTTCTTATAGATTTAAAAATGAATAATTTAAAAGCAGAAAACTTAGGACAAATGAATTTATATCTTAACTATTTTGAACAAGTTGTGAATGATGAAAATGATAATAAGCCAATAGGAATCATCTTGTGTACAGAAAAAGATAATGTAATGATGGAATTTGCTTTAAATGGCATTTCAAATAACTTATTTACTTCAACATATACATATTATATTCCTGATAAAGAACAACTAATAAGTGAAGTTGAAAAAGTTTTAAATGATAATAATGAAAATAATTAAAGAAAGTGAGGAATTAGTAAAATGAATGAATATGAAAACTATTTACAATTTGCGAAAGAAATAACAAAAGAGGCAGGACAAATTATGAAAAAATATTTTTCAAGAAAAGATATTTCTTCATATAAAGGAGATAAAACAATTGTTACTTTAGCAGATAAAGAAATAAATTCTTATTTAATAAAAAAAGTCAAAGAAACCTTCCCAACTCATTCTGTTGATGGTGAAGAAGAACAATTTGGAGAAAGTAAGTATGTATGGGTATGTGATCCAGTTGATGGGACTGCAATGTATGCAAGAAATATACCAGTAGCAGTATTTTCCTTAGCATTAGTAATAGATGGAATATCTATTATTGGAGTTATTTATGATCCATTTACTGACAATTTATATTCAGCAATTAAAGGACAAGGAGCTTATCAAAATGGAGAGAAGATGTCTGTAAATGATTATGAATTAGAAGATATGAAAAGTGTATCTCACTTTGATATGTGGCCTGAGGCTGAATATAATATATTTCCTGCATTACAAGAATTAGGAAAGAAAACATATTTCATTGGATTAGGAAGTATAATTAGAGCTTGTACTTGTGTTGCAAGTGGAGAGTTTATTTTAGCTATATTTCCTGGAACAACTCACAAAAATTGTGATATTGCAGCGGCAAAGGTAATTGTAGAAGAAGCTGGTGGAAAAGTAACAAACTTATTTGGTGAGGAACAAAGATATGATAAAAGTATAAAAGGTGCTGTAATAAGTAATGGTAAAGTTCATAATGAAGTTATAAATACAATTAAAAAATATTTGGAGGAGAAATAAAATGAAATTATATATAACATATACAAAAAATAGTTTTATTGAAAAGCAAATTCAAGAATTAAGTCAAGTTGGAGAACTTATCTTTTTGGAAGATACTTTTGATTTAGATGAAGCACCATATTTAACAGATGAAGAAGAGAAAATATTAGTAGTAGATCCAGATTAGTATAATTGGGATATTAATGCTAATCATTTAAGTAAAATTAAGAATTTAAAGGGTGTTTGTTTATCCACAACAGCATTCGATTGGATTGATTTAGATTATTGTAAAGATAATAATATTGTTGTATGCAATATACCAAAATATTCAACTGATTCAGTTGCTGAATATGGAATATTTCTTATGATGTGTTTAGCAAAAAAATTCCCAATTCAAGCAAAGACAGATTATAAAATGGATTATTCACAATATATGTTAACGACTGAAGTAAGAAATAAAACAGCAGGTATTATTGGACTTGGAACAATAGGTTCTAAAATAGCAGATATGTGTCAAGCATTAGGTATGAATGTTATATATTGGAATAGAAGTGAAAAACAAAATAAATATAAAAAAGTAGATTTAGAAATTATATTTAAAGAAGCGGATTTTATTTTTCCAGCATTTGCTACAAATGAAGAAACAAGTAAACTAATAACAGATGATTTAATCAATATAATGAAAGGCAATGCGTTTATTAATATAGTTAATAATCCTAGAGAATTGTATAATCATGATTTACTTCTTAATAGGGCTGAAAAAGAAGAAATAAGTTATGCTTTTGAATTGTATGGTAATGAAAAGAAAATGTATGAATATAAAGGAAATATTATGGCAACAGCACCTTATGCATTTTATACAAAAGAAGCAATAGATAGATTAGTTGCAATATGGTGTGATAATGTAATCAATTTAGTAAATGATAAACCTCAAAATATTGTGAGTAAAGAGAAATAACAAAAGAATGTTAAAATGACAAGATGACAGTTGCTTAAGTCACCATCGCTAAAACTGTAATCTTGTCATAAAAGGGTATTAATAAGATTATATTTTTGTAATAGTTTTGGGAGTAAAGGTTGTGAGTTTATGCATATTTCATTTTTAGAAATTAAAAATTTTAGAGGAATAGATATAAAAATTGAAAATATTAATAATATAGTAACAATAATTGGACAAAATGATTCTGGGAAGAGTAATATATGTGCTGCAATATTGAAAGTGTTAGATTATAATAAAAGAAGAATTCCATTTCAAGAATCTGATTCGACAATGGATAATAAACAAGATATTATAATTAATATTAAGCTTGTAGTAGATGATCTTGATAATGAACAATTAGCAATTTTACATGAAGTTATTCATGAAAATAATGGTGAGATGTATGTTTATGTTAAATTAGTATCAAAGTATAATGGCGATGTATTGATATATGAAGATGAATTATTAATTGGAGATTTAGATAAAGATTATATTGATGAAACTTTAAACACTTATTCACATATGTTTAAGAATACTATTAAAGTAAGATGAACTTACTAGTTATCTTACAAAACTATTTTTGCCCGAGGTAATTATTGATTAAAAAATCAAGTGCAATTTTTAAGTCCTATATGAACCATCAATTA
>CAOJEC010000005.1 GCA_948433885.1 uncultured bacterium
ATTTGTGTTTTTTGAGAATCTTTGTTCTTCTTTTTGTCTTTTTCGTTGAATTTTTCCTTTTGATTCTGAAAATACCGAACTAATATAGTTATTGAAACATCTATGGAAAATGTGTTATACTATATTCGTGATAATAATGGTTCGCTAGTAGGATTCAAATATAACGGGGCTCTCTATTATTACGTCAAAAATTTACAACAAGATATCATAGGCCTTAAAGACGCAGATTTCAATACAATTGCTACATATACGTACGATGCTTGGGGAAAACTTCTAAGTATAAAAGGATCTGACGGAAAAGAAATTACAAATGAAAACCATATAGCTCACATCAATCCATTCCGTTATAGAAGCTATTACTATGATAAAGAGACAGGCTTGTACTACTTAAAGAAAAGATATTATGACCCAAATTGGTGTAAGTTTATTAATACGGATAATCTTATTAATAAAGATGCTTTAGGAACTAATACATATAGTTACTGTAGTAATGAACCAATAAATAGAGCAGATTCATCAGGCCAAGGATGGTTCGTTTTAGGAGCAATTGTTGCAGGAGCTGTAATTGGTGGTACAATAAAAGTGATTTCTAATATCGTAAACAAGAAAAAACCACTTGATGGAGTTGCAGGAGCAGTTGTAGGCGGAGCAATTACAGCGGGAATGACAGTAGCAAGTAAAGGAACTCTAACTGTACCAGCAGTTATTGTTGGTTCTCTTGTAGAGACTACAACTAATGAATATATTTCATATAGAACTAAAAAGAAAGAAGTTACACCCGAAAATTTAGCAGATACCGTTGTTACATATGGAGAGACTTTAGTCAATACAGGAATATCATGCATAACAGGCAACATAGTAAGCGAGATAATTCCAGTAAATATGACCTCATGGATACAACCGGAAAAAATTATATCAAGCCTTATAGGTAACTATGCTTTAAAATTAGATGCCCAAAATGTCATAACAGGAATAATTATGATAGGAATAAGCAAAATTATTTCTAATATTATAGAAGATGCTAAAAATATTACTAAAGGTGGAAAAGAACCCACAGTTACTAAAAGTATTTATCCGAGTTTAGACCTAGTATATTTATAATTAATGAAAAGGAATGATTATATTGAAAATAAAGAACACATTGTTTGAAATAATATTTAAGATTCTAGTTATACATAGTTGCTTATTTTTGATTGTTGCTATTGGCACTAAACTTATTGAAACTAATATTCAAACTACTAATTTATTAGAACAAATTTTCAACCTTAGTATTATTTTAGGTTTTGCATCAGGTATACCGATGGTGATAATGTTACTTTTGATGTTACAAAATCCCTATCCTACAGTATATAAGTGCACTAGCTCTAATTTCAATTATATAAGCAGTCATATAGAAAAAAAGCTATTAGCAACTGGTTTTGAGATTTTGTTTGACGAAAGCAAAAAGGACAATTTACAAAGACTAAAAATATTCAAACGATGTATGAATAAAAATGTTAACTATATTTTCTTTATATCATATTGCGAAAAACTTACGGAAAATATCGTCAAAGATATTGAGGAGAAAAAAAATGAAATTATTGAAAATCTTCCTCGTCATAAAATAGATTATGTAATTCCAATATTTTGTGTAAACGAAGATTCTCCTACACTAAAAACACTTTTAAATAACAACATTTTACAACTTCCTGAAGAGAGACGATTATTTGTAGGCATTTGTTTACAAGATAATACTATGACTGTCGCAACACAAAAATATGGACTATATGAAGATGAATGTAAAAAACTTAAGAAATATTTTTTACAATTATCAAACGAAATCATAGAAGATGATTCAAATAATATATAACATGTAAAAATGAAATTGATAATGGCACACATACAGTATAGAGACCATCATTAATAAAATAGGTAATTTAGTAACAAGATTGTAGATAGAAAAGGACCAGCTCACTTAATCCATTTGCAAAAACTATAAATAATATAGCATATGGTTTGCAAGAAATAGGATACCTTAGCACTTATGATTGGGATAAAACGTATTCTTATATAATTGAATAAGACATACAAAAAGGAATGAGAATCTATGGTTCAAATATTAAAAAAAATTATAATAAAAATAATAAACATCATAAAAAAATATTCAAATTTTTATTAATATCATTTAGCATTTTAGTATTATTAGGTAATATAATTGTCCTAATATTCTTTTGCATATTATCCACAATAGACGTAAATGAAAATCCTCATCCATTTGAGAAAAGATATGATTCAAAATTACTTATTGATAGCTACATAGGCTATAAAGAACCGATATATTCTTGTTTATTCTCTTGTATGATTTATAGCGAATATTATTACGAAAACGCATCAGAGCAGTTTGAAGATAATACAAATTATCAAAAAGTAACGAATGATAATATAACCTTATTAAAAAAATTATTTTCACGATTTTCTTCCTTTTCAGAATATGAAGAAGTCTTAAGTTTTAAATATAAAGAACAATTAAAATTAGATGATTTATTCTATTTGGATTACAAAAAAATAAAAATGAAGAAATATATGAATATACAATTTACTATTATGATAAGAAAAGAGAGATTCTATACTACTTCTATGATTTTGACTAGATAAAAATATCGTGGAGTATCTATATAATTATATTCATAGGCCTTCTCCACAACAAAATTTGGAAGCACAATAATTGGTCAATATTAGATAGTTATAATCATGCATTTATACATTGTCAATAGAAATATCGGACTAATATTTATAAAAAATTGAGTTGTAGGAGGCACTATGATAAAAATATTCGAAGAAAACATCATCTTAATATTCATAATAGTTTCACTCGTAGGTTTTATTGTCAGTAAAAAAGGAAGCAAAAGACTAAAAATATCAATTATGAGGATATTAGCTATAATAGAATGAATATTAGTTATATTTTGCACCGTAATGGTATTAAAACAAAGGTTTATTTTAAATGGAATTCCTGATTTTGATAAAGACATCTCTTACATTTTATTGATGATATTATTCTTTATACCTATGTTATTTTGTGGTGTAACAACAAATACAGTAAGAAAAGTAGAGTATGAATTACAACAAAGAACCTTTAAAAGCCTAATAGATTTTATACAAATTTTATACAAAATCAATTAACTCCAACTAATTATAAACAAGTACTTAATGAAAAAGATTTAATTGCTTATAGATATAAAAAAGGCGAAACAATAAAAATGTTTATAATATCACATATAAACGATATTAACGAAGAAAAGTATAGAGCTATAGACAATAGAATACAAAACTTTATTAAAAATGATTTTAAATATATTCTTGGCGGTATATTAAAGACGAGGGCACTAATCATAACGAATATAATTATAACTAACAACCATAATGAATTTCTTAATAATATGATGTTAAAAAGAATACAAAATCCAAGATACTATAAAATCTATGTAGGAATATGTACCAAAGAAGCAAAGATGTATATATATGAAGATATAAAAGGATTCGGTTATTTATACTTCGATGATTGCTATAAAAATCTTCTAAAAGTATTAAATTTAAAAAAGAGTTCTAAAATAATTTTTTCATTCGAAGATATCTCATAAGAGTATTGATGAATACAACAATGCTCTTTTCATTTTGACTAGAAAGGACTTTCATTATGACACTATTTAATACAAAATACATATATCTAAAAAATACAACTTCACTCACTATTAATTGGCAATTTCTATACTCCTTGGATAAAGATTTAATAAATTTAGAATAGAGAATTTAATATGGAAAAAACAATATTTTACATCAACATTATTATTAGTTTCCTCGCTTATATATTTGGAGGATTCGATTATCCCTTCATCTCATTAATGCTTGTAATTCTCCTAGATTACATCACTGGCATCCTGAAAGCAATATATAAGAAAAACTTAAATAGCTCATTAGGACGAAAAGGAATTATAAAAAAATTTGGCTATTTGTTTATAGTAATTCTCGCAACCTTATTTGATAGATTAATAAATGACCAAACGATGGCAATTAGAACGCTCGTTATCTACTTCTTCTTCTCGAATGAAGCAATTTCTATTTTAGAAAACTGGGGAGCTTTAGGTTTACCCCTCCCAAAAAGACTATACGAAGTATTTGAAAAACTAAAAAAAGAGTAAGGATTTTTTTGACTGTATGGCTGATGCCATACGGTCTTTTTTTATGTTTCCGAATCCATTTTACTCTATCAGAGAAAAGCAAATGTTGTATAAACACCCTAAAAATGGTAAAATAAAAGCAGTTTTGGTGTTATCTAGTCCATCTAGTATTATAGAGTATTATCTAGTTTTTAAAAACAAATTTGTGACTTTCATTCGTGCATTAGCAAAAAGTGTCATATTAACCACATATTTATGCACGAATTTTAGAAATTTGTGCACGAATTGTTGGCTGATATGACACCTTTTAAAAAATGAAAAAAGTCACAAAATAGTAATAAAAGAGGAGGAAAAAATATGTTCAAATTAGTCTCAAAATACGAACCATCTGGTGATCAGCCACAGGCTATAAAAGAGCTCGTAAGTGGCATAAAATCAGGGAAAAAGAGGCAAGTGCTCTTGGGTGCAACAGGTACAGGAAAGACGTTCACGATGGCCAATGTAATAAAACAAGTTAACAAGCCTACACTCATACTTGCCCACAACAAAACCCTCGCCGGTCAGTTGTATAGTGAGTTTTGCGAATTGTTCCCAGAAAACCATGTCGAGTATTTTGTTTCCTATTACGATTATTATCAACCGGAAGCATACGTTCCTTCGAGTGATACTTACATCGAAAAGGATTCTAGCATCAATGACGAGATAGATGAATTGAGACACGGAGCAACTAGTTCACTCCTAAATTACGATGATGTTATCGTAATCGCGAGTGTCTCTTGTATATACGGTATTGGAGAAGTAGAAGATTATCGAAGTCACATGCTGATAGCTACTGTCGGAGATACGATCGAAAGAGATGAGCTTTTGACCAAATTGGTAGATATGACTTACGAACGAAACGAAATAGATTTTCATCGTGGTACATTTCGAGTACATGGCGATGTCATCGAAGTCATCCCCGCCAACGAAAAAACAGCCGGCGTACGAATAGAACTGTTCGGAGATGAAATAGAGAAGATATGTACTTTCGATCCACTGACAGGGGTAATTCTTCAAAATAAAAAGACTATAACAATATTTCCTGCTTCGCACTATGTCACAAACCCCGAAAAATTGGGGGAGACCATCAAAAGAATCGAAGAAGAATTGACAGAACGTCTCGAATACTTCAAAGAAAATGGCAAATATATAGAAGAACAAAGACTTCGTGAGAGAACACAATACGACATAGAAATGCTCAAGGAAACAGGTTTTTGTCATGGTATAGAAAACTATTCTCGCCATTTGGCTTTAAGAGGTCCGGGCGAAACGCCGACTACTCTCATCGATTATTTTCCAAAAGACTTTCTCATGTTAGTAGATGAATCACATGTTACCATTCCACAAGTAAGAGGTATGTACAATGGAGACCGTATGAGAAAAAATACACTCGTCGAATACGGGTTTAGATTGCCTAGTGCAAAAGATAATAGACCCTTGATGTTCGAAGAATTCGACAAGAAAATAAACGACATCATCTACGTTTCGGCTACTCCTGGAGACTACGAATTAGAACTTACAAATGGGACCTTTGCTGAACAAATAATAAGACCGACTGGACTACTAGATCCTACTATTGAAGTAAAACCTACGGAAGGACAAATAGATGACCTCATCGATCAAATATTAGAGAGAAAAACGAAGAATGAAAGAGTACTCATTACGACTCTTACTATCCGTATGGCTGAGGAACTGACCAACTATTTGATGGGAGTAGGTATAAAAGTGGCGTACTTACATACCGAAGTTAAAACTCTCGATAGACTGAAGATAATTCACGATCTTCGTGAAGGAAAGTACGACTGTGTAGTCGGTATCAATCTTCTAAGAGAAGGAATAGACATACCAGAAGTCAGTTTAATTTGTATCATGGATGCCAATAAACAAGGATTCTTGCGAAGTAGTAGAAGTTTGATCCAAACGATCGGACGTGCAGCCCGCAATGCCAATGGGCATGTCATAATGTATGCTGACACTGTCTCGGAAGCGATGGACTACGCCATAAAAGAAACGAGTCGTCGTCGACAAATACAAAATGAATATAACGAAATACACGGCATCATACCGAAGACGATCATAAAAGAAATTAGAGAAGTTATTTCTAACAACTTAGATAACGAATCCGACAAACCTAAGTTGAGTAAAGCAGATAAGAAAAAACTCATCATAAAAATAGAGGAAGAAATGAAAGCAGCCGCTAAAGCCCTCGACTTCGAACGAGCTGTAGAACTTCGTGATATATTATTCGAGATGAAAAGTGAGGTTTAAAAATAGTGAAAGCATTGATAACAGGTGCTTCGAGTGGAATCGGAGAATCCATGGCATATTACATGAAAGATTTAGGATACGACTTGATATTGACGGCATCCGACGAAAATAGACTTGCCAAAGTTGCCAAAAACATCGGTGGAAAAATCGAAACGATCGTATGTGACTTACGTTATGAAGAAGAGGTATACAAACTGTACGACAAAGTAAAAGATGAAAACATCGACATATTGGTAAACAATGCCGGATTCGGTTTATTCGGCGACTTTGTGAAGACAGATTTGGATAGAGAACTAGAAATGATAGAAGTCAACATCAAGGCCGTTCACATTCTCACCAAATTGTTTCTTCGCGACTTTTATGAACGAGATTCCGGTTTCATCCTAAACGTCGCATCCTCTGCCGGCTTCATGGCAGGACCCCACTTGGATACGTATTATGCTACCAAAAATTATTGTTTAAAACTCACTTTGGGTATCTATGAAGAATTGAGAAGAGCCAAGTCCAATGTGCATATAAGTGCTCTTTGCCCAGGACCAGTCGATACTAATTTCAATCGAGTAGCCAAAGGTATATTCAAAATAAAAGGAGCAAATAAAGATTACGTAGCCAAGTACGGCATCGATAAAATGCTGAAAGGTAAGTTGATCATTATTCCGACTTTCAAAATGAAAATGACCATATTTTTCCAAAAATTTATACCGACAAAATTACTTCTTCGCATTACCTACAAAATACAAAACCGTAAATCACTTTAAAAAAACGGTTTAAAACCACCAATATTAATGATATAATACCATCAACAAGTACAAAAAAAGAAGGAAGAAAATCTATGAAAACATACATATTTGGACATAAGAAACCGGACACCGACAGTGTAACCGCAGCGATCAGTCTTTCGTATCTAAAAAACAAGATGGGCCTAGACACAGAACCCCGCGTATTAGGAGAACTCAATAAAGAAACTCAATTCGTTTTGAATTACTTTAAAATTGCTCAACCTAAATTTTTAAATGACGTCAAAGTACAAATAGAAGACGTCCCTTTTCGTCGCGACATAATGATAAATGAAGAAGCCTCGATTTATGAAGCGTATACTTACATGGTAGATAATGGAATAACAGGATTACCTGTTGTCAAAGATAAAAAGAAATTTGTCGGCTACGTTTCTTTGAAAGAAATAGCAACCGATTTCATAAGAGGAGACTTCGATAGTCTCTATGCATCTTATGACAATATCATCAAAGTCTTAGATGGAAAAGAAGTGCTCAAATTCGATGAAGAGATAACCGGTCAAATCATGGCGGCAACTTTCTCAAGTGAACTCATACTTGCCGATTCGGATATTTCTAATAATACGATCGTCATCGTTGGAGCACGCAAATACGTTGTCGATTACTGCATTAACAAAAGAGTCAAATTGATAATTCTCGTAGGAAATCAAACGTTGAGTGAAGAAGAATTTGCTCAAGCCAAGAAGAACAAAATCAACGTCATCAGTACCAATAAGAAAAGTTTTGAAACTTCTAAATTGATAGGACTATCGAATTACATCAAAGGTATATTGAGAAATGAAAAGCCGGTAACATTCGAACTTAAAGATTATTTGACCGACTTTTTCGAAGTTTCTAACAAACTCAAACACACAAACTATCCGATAGTAGATAAAAGAGGAAATTGCAATGGACTTCTTAGACTTTTAGACGTTAATACATACGATCGCAAAAAAGTCATACTCGTCGACCACAATGAAATAAAACAAAGTGTCGATGGATTGAATGAAGCCGTCATTTTAGAAATTATCGATCACCATGCATTAGGAAACTTGACGACGAATGCTCCTATTTCGTTTAGAAATATGATACTAGGAAGCAGCAATTCTATAATATACCATTTATACAAAGAAGCAGGTATCGAAATACCTAAAGACATTGCTGGACTGATGCTTTCGGGAATTTTATCTGATACGCTGGTTTTGAAAAGTCCTACTGCAACCGAACAGGACAAAGAAATTGCTAAAGAACTTGCACGAATTGCCGAAATAGATATACAAGATTACGGTATGGAAATGCTCAAAGCAGGTTCGAGTCTAAAAGGCTTATCGATCGAAGAAGTGGTATTTTACGATTACAAAGAGTATAAAGCCAATGATATGAACTTTGGTATAGGTCAAATTCTAACACTCGATTACGAGGACGTATTGAATCACAAAGATGAATATGTTGAATTTCTCAATAAATCGAGCAAGATGAAAGGGTTCAAAGTAATAGCACTCTACATCACAGATATCGTCGACAACGGTTCCTACGTATTGTACAATAGTTCCGCCGAGAAATTGATGTCTCTTGCATACGAAAAAGAAGACATGCACGAAGGCTATTATTTGCCAGGTGTCATCTCACGTAAAAAGCAAATGGTTCCAAATATAATGAGCGAACTAGAAAATATGGATTAAAAACTTGCAATTAGCATAAATTATGTTATAATATTGTTGTTCTCAGCAATATTATTTTGCGCTCATAGCTCAATTGGATAGAGCGTTAGACTACGGATCTAAAGGTTAGGGGTTCGACTCCCTTTGGGCGCACCATAGTGTGATTAACTTGAACTCCCTTATTTATTGGGCGTTCGAGTCATATTTTAAGTGAAAATCTTCACAAATGAGTGAAGATTTTTGCATTTTTTTGCATTTTATATTTATTTTTTGTAAAAAGTAGAAAAGAAATAATAGTATAAAATATTTTTAAATCAGAAATTAAATTGATTTTATTCGGAAATATAACCTAAACTATTAAGAAATTATTTGATGTCTGCTATAATAGAGTTGACAAATAAATTGTAATTTATTGAGGAGGTTTGTATGAACAACATAATTAATACAGTTGATAGAAATAATTTGGAAAGTTTATTAGAAAATAAAAAACAAAATGAACTAAGTATTGAAATGATTTCATTTGCTAATAAAATTCCACCATTAGAACATGTAGAGGATTTAAAGTATATTGATGAATTATTTTATTCTTATTTTACTTCGGATAAAAATACAAAAAAATTTGCGTGTACATCTGCTGAAATATTTTCAAGAAGAACATATTCGGGGTGCTCTGATATTGGTCTTGCAATAGCACCCATTTTAAGAATAAAAGGAATCCCTACAATATATGTTGAAAGTGCTCAAATTGAATAGATTAATGATGTACAAGAGAACAACGAAAGAAAAGAATTTATGCGAGGTCATATTTTTTTGGAAATTTATATAAATAGTAAATGGTATTTGTATGATCCTACTTTTCACCTAGTATATGATGGATATAATTATGATAATTTTTGTTTACCTAGAAACTTTTATGTTTTTGCTAAAGCATTGAACTGTCATGAATTTAACGTTTATAGTGTAAACGATGAAAAGAAAGTTGGTATTAGAGTATTAAATAATTATGATATTTCTGAATATAAAGAACCTAATTATGAAATGATTAATTTAAAAGCATTATATTTTGATGAGAATAAAAATAGAATAATCAAGTAAAATATTATTAAACTTTGTTTGTATGTTAATCATAAATTCTAATTTCTTGAGCAGTTTATTTAACTCTAAAGTCACTTTAATTATTTATTGATGAAATAAAAGTTGCTAATATAAATAAAACGGAAGTAAATCGGAATTTGATTTTAAAAAAACTTTTTTTGATGTTAACTTTTCTTTAAATTTGGTATAAGGGAAAGCAGTATTCAAAAATGACAAACCCTTATAAAATCTAGAAAATAATAATTTAAAATTCAAAAATTAGTCGGGAGTTAGTCAAACATAAAACAAGAATTAAACAAAAATTGCGAAAAATCAAAAATATGATATGGCTATTTATAGTATTGTTTGATATGATGAAAATGCCAATGAGGACAGTTCAAATAAGAACCCTATTACGCACCAGAAAGTATACATCCGAACCCTCATGGTTCGGTTTATTTTTTTGACCTCATTAGAGTACATACTTGAGATGAAGCTATATTTTCAAGTGAAAGTTTCGATTTAATTCGAGACTTTTTTAGTTATGTGTTAAAATATTATTGGGAAGTGAAAACATTGAGACTAGCAGTTATAAGTGATATACATTCAAATTTTATGGCCCTCAAAATGGCTCTAGAAAGTATAAAAAGTGAACACGTAGACAAAATATGCTTTTTGGGAGACTACATAACAGATGGCGAGAATGAAAATGAGATATTGAGTACCATAAAAAATGTCGCCGACTATGTCGTCTTAGGAAATAGAGAAAAATACATTTTGAATTACTCACCGTCTAAAAAAGAATACAATAACTACAAGACGATACATTCTACGTATAGTAACTTGAATATAGAGAGTCTAGAATACATAAAGTCGATGAGAGAATCGTACACCCTAGACGTTAATGGCCACAAAATTTTGTTGATACATGGAGATAGATACAAAGGTAGTTATAATAATCTAGAGCAGGTTTTCGATAAAATGATAGACGATTACGATTTCGATATTTGTCTTTTCGGACACACGCATAGATTTTTGAAAATGGAATATAAAAATAGGGTATTCATAAATCCTGGATCGATAGGAATGCCCGATGACTATCCGAGTTACAAGTATTGTATAGTCGAAATAGACGACCATAAAATAAACGTCACCATGAAAGAATTCGACGTTTCGAAGTCTTTCAAAGAACTATCTGTAAGTTATAAAAACACGAAATATTATAAAACTAATCCTACGTGGGCAAATTTATGTTTGCTTTCATCAAGAGACGCCGTCGATTATTGTTCGCAATTTGTCAATCATGTCGAAGAGAAAACAAGAAATGCAAAAGAATTGAGTGCAGCCGAATTTAACAAAATATGGAATGAAGTTTACGAAGAATTTATCAAAACAAATAACTTAAACGAGTAACTTTGAAAAATTCGAAAAAAAGTATAATCACATTAATTTTAATATCACTCTAACCTTACACAAAAAACAATGACATTATATTTTAAATGAAACGGCAGCCTAACATGACAATTCATCGCATTCCCGTATACGATGAATTTTTTTGTTTGTAATAATATGAATTTGATATGAAGAAAAGCGATATATAATCGATGCAACTTATGATATAATATATATACAAAATATAAAAGAAAGAAGAAATGCTATGAAGAAAACATTGATAGAAGCTCCACTCGGATACTGGGAAGAAAAATCGTACATGATGGCAATTCCAAAAGACGATAGTAAAAACTTATTATCCGATGTCATTGAGAGAATTGCAACTATACCGAAAGTCAAAATTGTCGATACTGATTACGACATCGAAGGACACATATACGTTACGCTTAGTTATGAAAAAGAACAGTACGAAGTCGGTGTTTACTTAGGCCCTGTGAATGTTCCCGAATATTATTTGAATCACAACTTTCTTTTCACCAAAGAAGAAGCACAAGGGCTCCTAAACGCTCGCTTGGCACTTACAATATACATGGAGTTCAAAAAGAATGCCAAAAAATCGTATCATCTTCAGTTGAAAATAGCCAATGCCATCGTGCCCGAGTTGCTGGGAGTATTAGACGAAAGTGCCGAGAGAATGTTGCCGGCAAGATGGGTCAATTTGGCGGCCAATTCGAAAGTTTTGCCTAGTTCGAAAGACCTCTTTTCCGTTCAGGCCGTCAGTGGTAAAAATTCTAAAGTGTGGATGCATACTCATGGAATGACTCGTTGTCACATGACAGAATTGGAGATTTTAGAATCAGATCAAGCCAATTACAATAACCACTTCAACTTACTTAGCATATATGCCATGTACTGCCTCGATAAAGGCGAAGCATTCGATCCACGAATCGAAAGTGCCTATATAGGGCAATTGATAAATGGATATCCCGTAGTAGTAACTTGTAGATCTTGGACCGAAGCAATATTCGAATACAAAAAATTGCAACTCGGTGGAGAAAAAGATCGCCAACAGGGTCACAATACGATGACAAGCCCCATGTTTTTGTTCAAAAGTCAACAGGATGAACAAAATGGGACATTGAGCAAAATAAACGAATACGACTCCTTGTGGGGAGACAATCCTCTTTACTTTTTCAGTGACGAAGAAACTCAAAGAATGAAAGACTTGGCAATGGAAAGATTCGAATTCGTAAAAAGATCTTTCGATGAAAAATCGTACGACTGCCTCTTAAAAATAGGACTACCACTCAAACAAAAAGGAAAATTTGAACATATATGGTTCGAACTTTTAGAGATCGACGGAGACAAATTTAAAGCCAAATTGACTCAAGAACCTTACGATATACCCGACATACACACCGGCTATACAAATTGGTTCACTGTAGAGGATATCACCGATTGGTTAATTTATACCCCAGAATTCGCCGTGAATCCTAGCAATGTTTATTTACTAGAAGAAATATAAGAGGAGTCCTTGTCTTTAAGTCATCAAAATATACCCTCGAATTTAGAAAGGATGTACCCTATGAACCCGACAAAACCCAAAATCTTGACGACCGTGAACATGAATTTTGAAGATCTCGAAGATGAAACTACAGTGCGATGTGCAAAATTCGATACGAATCCTAAAAAGGGATCTACATTGAGAGAAATTACCTTCGAAGAATGTATTTTCGAAAATGTTTCATTCCAAGATACGCTCTTTATTCGCTTTGACTTCGTAGATGTCATCTTCAAAAACTGCGACTTATCGAACATGAAATTAGAAGAAAGATTTTTGAATCGCGTAATATTCGAAGAATGCAAGATGAACGGAACAAATTTCATCGATGCGACCTTGAAAGACGTGCATTTTAAAAATTGCTATACCAAATATTTGAACTTCGCCGATGCACGCCTGACTTCTTTTAAAATAGAAAATTCCGAATTGATCGGTGCCACTTTTCAAGATACGAAAATTAAAAATTTGACCTTAGAAAAAGTCGACTTGACGGAAAGCGAATTCATTCATACACCTCTCGCGGGCGTAGATTTGTCGACTTGTGAACTTGGAAAGACTTCATTCGATTTCGATTCACTCCGAGGAGTGACAGTCGATTTAGTCCAATGTCCAAAACTCGTAAGTTTACTAGGAGTACATATAAAAGATATATAATTTGAAAATAATGAGTCACCAGAGTTGAAATAATTTTGAATCTATATTAAGATTAAATAAGAAATGGAGTAGATCGAAAATGAACAAAGACACCAAAAAAATGTTGATACAATTTGTAGGTACTATATGTGCCATAGTATTAGTCTTAGGAGGCCTAATGCTTTTGACCAAAGAAGGTAAAGTTTCCGATGGGCAAAAGTTCAAAGAAGAATACGAAGCGCTCAACAACACAGTAAGAAAAAGTGACGGACAAACATATGGAACTATGAATATACCAAAAGACAACCCGATCAAATATACGACTGCAAAAGAAGCATTGGAAGTATTAGACAGTAACTCGGCCATCATTTATATAGGGGCACCGTGGTGTCCATGGTGTAGAAATGCCATTCCCGTTTTGTTCGATCTTGCCGAAAAATACGAGGTAGAAAACATCTACTACATCGAACTCGATGATATAAAATCGAATTACGAAGTAGAAAATGGAAAATTGAAACAAACGAGCAAAGGAACGGATGATTACTATGCTCTTTTAGATAAATTGAAAGATCGTTTGGACGACTATGTGATAACTGATGACGATGGTAAAAAGTACGACACCGGCGAAAAGAGAATATTTATGCCTTATGTAATCGCCGTACGTGACGGAGAAGTCGTCGGTGATAAAGTAGGAACAGTGACACTAAACAGTGGTCAAAACAAATACGATTCACTGACACAAGAACAAGTAGAACAACTCACAAAAACATACGAAAAACTTTACAAACTCGCTTACGAAGAGGACGAAAGCACTTGCACTGAAGGTTCGTGCGAGTGAACATCAAAATGAAAACTACCGAAACAATCGAAATCGGTAGTTTTAATATGCATTATAGAACTTTATCAACTAGTCCATAGTCGCATGCTGTAGAAGCATCCATGTAATTATCTCTTTCAGTATCTTTGCTTATTCTAGATACACTTTTGTTTGTCAAATGGGCGAGAAGTCTATTCATCTTATCGCGCAACTTCAGTATTCTATCGGCATGTATTTTTATGACCGTAGCCTGTCCTTCCGTGCCACCTAAAACTTCGTGAATCATCACTTCACTATTCGGCAAAGCATATCTCTTGCCCCTAGCTCCTGCCGCCAATAAGAAGGCTGCCATGGACGCGGCCATTCCGACGACGATCGTCGAAACATCGCTTTTTATAAAATTCATCGTATCATAAATAGCCAATCCCGCGCTCACTGAACCGCCGGGACTATTTATATAAAGAGAAATATCCTTGTCGCCGAGAGAATCTAAATATAACAATTCGGATATGACGATATTCGCCACATCGTCCGTAATCTCTCCGCTCAAAAAGATGATACGATCATTTAACAATCTAGAATAGAGATCGAATGCTCTCTCTCCATTCGAAGTACGTTCTACCACAGTTGGAATTAAAGTCATTTATTTTCACCTACTTATATAATAGTAAAAATTTTTACTTTTTATTCAGTAGTTTTTTTGGAAAAAATGTCACAATAGCCAACAACAATAATCCAATCGAGTAATATTTGTACAAAAATGTCATTATTGCAGTACGCGAACATGCATAACTAGCCACTATCCAACAAATTGCTAATGGTACATAAGGCAATATTTTCCCTTTCAAGTTCACATTTTTAAACCCTACTGCGACAGTGGCGATGAAATCTGTGACGATCATGATGACGAACAAGTTTTCTACATTGGAGAAAAATTCGTAAATCTTGATACGTTTCAACAATATGAACTCCGGATATCTATAAAGCGCTGCTTCTTGACTGCCAAGGATAGTTATTACTAAAAATGATAAAACCAAAACCGTGATGATCGAAGCAACATAATTGATCAAGAGACTCTTCTTATCTTTAAAATCGTTCAAACATAAAACCGGAGTTACACTCGTCAAAACGAAGATAGCGGCACCCAATAATATGCTTTTCACCTCGAAAGATAAAGGTAGTAAATTCTCCGTCTTCACTAAAGGAGCCAAAATTCCACTCGACATGAAGAACATGAACAAAGTGAAGATGAACAACAAATATATAGTTCTCTTGAAAGCCGATTCTTGAGTTCTACTTACCATGAATCCGACGATCAAAGGAGCAAAAGTCAAGATGTAGTTTGGTGTCTCTTTCAAATACATCGTTCCACCCATATTAGCTAAGATAATCGTCGCCAAGAAAGCGAATACACATCCTGTCAAAATCTTGAACCATTTGCTATCGTACACTCGCTTGACAAAGTACAAAATACCAAAACCGACGACTGCTCCCAATATTTCAGAAATCCAAAATCCGGTTCCTGCAATGTTCAATATCAAAGAAAGACCGAACCCCCAAAACAACACTCTACTATAGAAAAACGCAACTTTATTCTCCATTCTTGCTTCCTCCCAAAGAATTCAACAGCAAACCTTTCTCGCTTATCGTCAAATCGGCTTTGAATTCGATATCTATGTTTTTCCATGTGTCACTCTCGACCAATTTAGGAAAATACAAATAATAATAGTAATTGAAATTGAACATATCGTGATCCAATCTTCTACCGTAATCGATTATTTCTTGCCCGGTCTTTTCTAAATCGCCGTTCAATTCCTTTTCCAATTTATCCAAAGAGACATCGTCCAAAGAATCGTTTTCTTTCGTATCCAAAAGACGAGCATGTCCCTTCAAAGTAAAGACTATTTTATCCTTCTTTATTTCTTTCTCGAACTTGTATTCGTGAATTTCGTAAGTATACTCTCCGTATGTTTGAAACCTATTGTTGTTCTTCATCAAAAGATTTTCCAACAAAACGGCATCTTTATCGACTTTGAAAGTCATCTTGTTGTCGATAAATAAATACGTATCTTCCAAAGTTATTTTGTCGTCGATCACTTCGACGCTTCCTATCATATAGTAGTTATCCCTTAAATAGTTGAAAGCGACGTCTCGTAGAGTACTCGTCAAATAGCGACCGTTGTCCTCGAGATTTCTTTTAGCATTCATGCGAGCCATTTCTCCGATAGACTCTTTGGGTTCCGTTTCAAAATCCAATATAGAATCCACATCTTCGGTGACAAAAATATAAAAATCTCTTCTGAACTGAGTATTTCTTAACAAAAAGTCCAAAAACTTGTCTATTCCATCCTCGGCTATATTTTTGCTCAAAATAAGCGTTTTCATATGGCTGAAAAAGGGAGTAGAAGCTGAGTCAAAATAGATGTTGTTGAGAGCTTCCTCTAAAGAAAAACCTTCTCCACTTAGGAAGTACGAACCAGCAGGCGCACTTTCACTCGTGTCGAGCACTTCGATATTGACGACATATTTATCCTCTTTGTAATCCACTATCAAACTAGACACAATCTCCAAATCGTTCAATTCGTTGTAGTCATAACATCCTGTACAAAACAAAACTAACACGATGATCAATAATTTTTTCATAAATAATTCCCTTCATTCATTTGTACGTTTGTCATCATTGCCAAGAAAGCGATGATCGTCATCGATAGACCATAAAGACCTAGGAAACTTGCTACCAATAAGAACACGAATCTCATCACCCTCAGTGCGTTGACCAACTTAACTTGTGTAAAAATAAGGCTCGAGATGAAAGATATGGCGACGACTATTATCATAATAGGACTCACAAATCCAGCACTGACGGCAGCTTCACCTAAAATCAATGCACCCAAAATCGAAGCACTACTACCGTAATTACTCGGGAACCTGATATCTGATTCTCTCAAAACCTCACATATTACGAGCATGATGACCGCCTCGACGATAGCCGGGAAGGGGACACCACTTCGCTGTTCGGAGAAACTTATGAGTAGACTCGTCGGAATAGCTTCCTGATCGAAATTGATAAGCGCGATGTATATTGCCGGAGTCAAAACTGTCAAAAAAAGACACAAATATCTAAGTACTCTCACGAAATCGTCCGTAGTAAATGGATTAATGAAATTTCTAAATCGTGCATTCAATACTAAAACGAAAGGCGTATTATCTATCGTGAGAACGATATAACCTTTCAAAAGGTATCTCGCGACTATCGCAGGTGTCTCCGTTTTCAAAATCGTCGGAAATACTGCACTGTTTTCTAATTCTTTGACTATGTCGTAAGAATCGATAACTTCCGTATCTTTGAATTTATTCAAAATTCCTTGTGTTTTTTCTAAGGCGGTCTTGTCGACTTTATCATCTATATATATGACTCCGATTTTAGTCTTCGTATAAACTCCACGATCGACACTTTCGATTTTTAAATTTTTGTTCTTTATTCTTCGCTTGATCAAGCCGACATTCTTTTGATAGTTTTCACAAAAGGCATCTTTTGGGCCGTACATGTTCGGTTCCGTTTGACTCATCGTCACTCCACGATCCAAATTGGCTTTCGCTTCGATCGCAAATATTTTGTCCTTATGTAAAATTACGACAAACCCATTTTCTAAGTGATAGAACATTTCCTCACTATTGGTCAAATCTGACAACTTAGGTCCACCCAATATCGGTTTTAAATCTTTGATCTTCTTGTTCAAATTCAAATAAGCTCTGACATTTTTGATCACGAAATCTGCAATATTAGCAGAATCGACTAGACTTTCAAAAAATGCCAAATAGATTTTATCTTTCGTTCCCGATTCGATCTCTCTCAAGACAAAATCTGGGTTATCTTGAAATGATTTTTTTAAGTATTTTGCATTGCCATTCATACAGTTCACCAGTTTTAGTATGGTAAAAATTTCTAAAATTACCCTCAATAATTTGTATTTTGCCAATTTTGTTGTATAATATTTATATAAATGGAGTGATTTCATGTCATTAGTAGTAAATGGACACAGTGTCATCATGATGGCCTTAGTCAGTTTTATGGTGAGCCTATTGCTCGTACCTATATGTAAAAAAGTATCCATACATATAAATGCGATGGACATTCCAAACGAGCGAAAAGTTCACAAGCACCCGATGCCACGACTCGGCGGATTGGCAATATATCTTTCATTTTTGATATGCTACATGTTTTTTGGAGTCATCACGACCGAAATGCTCTCCATAGTAATCGCGAGCTTCGTCATCATCTTATTCGGCATCATCGACGACATTAACCCGATGAAGGCCCGGTATAAACTGATCGGTCAACTGATCGCTGCAGGAATCATCGTATTTTATGGCAACATCATTTTGAAAGAAGTTTATCTTTTCGATTATTATATAAGTTTTGGAAGCCTGTCTCCTTATTTGACGATATTCTTCATAATCGCCTGTATAAATGCTATAAACTTGATCGATGGACTAGACGGACTCGCTTCCGGAATATCGACGATCTATTTTTCTACGATCGCAATAATAGCTCTTATGACCAACCGTATAGGAGGACTAGACATTACCATAAGCATTCTTATGACCGGCGCAACCCTCGGATTTCTCGTCTTCAATTTTCCACCCGCTAAGATTTTCATGGGAGATACGGGTAGCCAATTCTTGGGGTTCATCATTGCGATCATCTCATTGCTAGGATTCAAAAATGTTACATTCAACAGCTTGGTCGTGCCGATCATAATTTTGGCAATTCCTATATTCGATACGCTTTTCGCAATATTGAGAAGATTTTTGAAAGGCGAATCGATTGGAACACCAGACAAAGAACACTTCCATCATCAATTGCTCAAGATGAAGTTTTCTACTAGGGTCACCGTTTTGATCATATATATCATCGATATCGCATTTGCAACGACGTCCATATTGATCACTTTGGGCGATAACAAGATAGCAAGTTATATCTACATAGGATTGGTCGTCCTCCTGATAATCATCGTATGGAAAACCGATATTCTCTTCGAGCACAAGAAGAGAAAAGATAAAAAGAAAAAGCAAAAATAAGCCTAAAAACGGGCTTTTTTATTGGCCAAAAACAAAAAAATTTGACAAAATCGAAAAAAAGTGTATAATATGTACCGAATTAAAAAAAGGGGGGTTTTTGCATATGGCAAAACTAGAAAATTATTATGAATTATTGGAAGTTGCACCCAATGCCACTTCAGCTGAAATAAGGGATTCTTTTATAGCTAAATCGAAACTTTATCATACAGATGTAGGCCAAGGAAACCATTATTTTCAAGCGTTGCTCAATGAAGCATACGAAACACTAAAAAACAGTGATAAAAGAGCGGAATATGACAAAGCGTTGATGGAAGCACAAAAAGGCACTGCCGCATTGGATAGAGCTCAAGTCGCTGAAACTAAAAAACAAATACGAGAGAAATTGGGATTACCTGACCATTATAATGCTCTAAACATATCTAGACAGGTAACATCTGAAGAAATACTCGAAGCGTATAGAAAAGTTTATAAACAATTCCAAGAAGGTGTATTTGGTCCAAAAACTGAAGAAAGAGCCTTGAGTATAATGAAAGCAGCACAAAAGGCACGCCAAGTACTTTCTTCTTCAGAAAAAGAACATTACGATGAACAATGGGACGCAACATACGGAATGGCATTGAAAGGTTGTTCATTCGGTATGCTCGCCTTACCGGGTAGAGGAGGACTAGTAAAAGCTAATAATGAAGTTAAAACAGCTGTTTCTAAAGCTAAACCTCATACATTAGCGAAACCTAAAGCTTCTCATTTGACACAAGAGATGGAAATTGTAGAAAAAACTCAACAAAGATCAGTTCCTCAAGTAGAAAACACTACTAAAATCAATACGTCATCTCCTAAAGGAGTGCGTACTACAAAACCGATCGACTTGGACACTCCAACTGCTACACATGGAAAATCGGCCAGTTTCAAAGGTCGTCAAGTATTGCCAAGCTATATTAATGTAGTATTGATGCAAGAGATCATAAAAAACAAACCAATAGCAGGAGCAGACATATCGTATCCTGTAAGAGGACTATTTGGAATATTTGGAAAAGATTACACATTCCAATTTGCAATAGAAAAAGATGACGTTTTTTGTAACGAACGCTTGGAAAGTTTGAATGGTCAACCACTTACAGATTGGATTTACTATAATAAGTTTTGGAATGATGTTCAAAAGCCATTCATGATAAGTGGTCGCGAAGTAATAGCGCTACCAGCCGAAACATTTTTACCGATGACAAGTATCAGAAATTCACATTTTATAGGCGGTAGAATTAGCAAATCTTATCTAGCAAGTATTCAAGAAATAGTCACTAAAGCGATTTTAGCAAACCCTCAAATAATAGAGGCATACTTTGATTACGAAAATCAAAATGGAAAGAGATATTAAAAATTTGGTTATGAGCACCGAATTTTTTTCTTTAATTGACGCATGACTCCAGCAATAGATCTAAAAAACATTGCGTTAACCCTCACTTTATGCTAGAATAAAAACGAAATCAGGTGAATTTATATGGAAATGGCACTTTTAATATTATCAGTTATACTCATTGCATTGGTTCTTTTACAAGGAAGCAAAGCATCCGATGCGGGAGCAAGTCAAATAATCTCAGGAGGAAATTCTGAACTTTTCCAAGCACAAAAAGAAAGAGGAATAGAATTGTTCATAAGCAGATTGACATTCCTATGTGGAACAGCATTCATGGTTCTAGCATTCCTCATCATGTTCACTGCTTAAAATTTGAAGTCGATAGAGACTTCGATTTTTATTTTGTTGTGAAAAGTTTAAAATGCTCATAAACAAATGACAAATAATCCTATCAAAATGTCGATCGAACAAAAATTTTATATCTCAGACAACCTTATGAGATAAAATTTTTAAGGTGATATAAAAATATGAAAATACTGACGATCGAAAAAACTATAAAATTCGAAATATCGGACACTTTATTCGATGCTATCGACACGAAAAAAAACTTTGTTCGCTCGGTTGAAAATGATGAAGAGATACATTTGGTAGGAACAAATCTAACAGAAAAAGGCGCAGTTCTCCATCGAATGATAACCGTATTGGCTGCACGAATAGCTGAGTCCTTTTCTACAAAAGATCTCGATGAAAGAATGAAATTTAGTTCTAAATTGGCCCATCGTTTGATAACATCCCAAACATTCTTGGCCAATCTAACTCAAAATCCTGTGGATTTACACAGCTATTGGGAACTTATAGACCTTTTAGGAGAGACGATCTCTTTCCACAATGGACAAATGACACAATCAAAAGCAGCTGAAAAAAGTTTTCAAACAAATTAAATTTACACATCAGAAAGTACACCTCTCGTGTATTTTTCTTTTGTTTTACAGTTTTGTGATATAATATAAAAAGAAAGAACGTGATAATATGAAAGATCGAGTTATGAAAATACTTTCGACGATGAACAATGCCGTAACCGTCGAAGAATTAGTTTCGAAAATAGAAGGCACTACAGTTAAGGACATTGAAGAAGTTCAAAAGATATTGAATGAGATGGTCCAAAACTTCGAAATATACTATACCAACAAAGGGAAGTATATATTATTCGAAAATTGTAAAGACATCGAAATAGGTGAAATATCCGTCCATCCAAAGGGATTCGGATTTTTACTGTTACCAGGAGACGACGTCCACATCGAAAAAAGCATGCTCAATGGAGCAATAGATGGAGACAAAGTAATCGTCGAAGTAATCGAAAGAAAACCAAAACTAGAAGGTCGCGTCATTCGCATTGTCGAACGCAATCTCAACAACCTTGTCGGCGAAATAAAGTTCATTCACGGTAAACCTTTCATGATTTTGGAAGACAAGAGAAAACTCGTCATAGAACTAGATCGAAGATCTACATCGGACTGTGTCGAAGGTACAATAGTAGTAGCAAGTATCATCAAAGAATTGAAAAAGAACTATTATCTAGCCCGTGTCAGTGACATCATAGGACACAAAGACGATGCAGGCGTTGACATCCTTACTATTGCCTACAAACACGAAATTTATCCGGACTTCAGTAAAAAGACCATGTCGGAAATTGAAAACATTCCTACCGAAGTTAAGCCCGAAGAACTTAATGGCAGACGCGATCTTACAAAAGAGACCATCTTCACAATAGACGGCGCGGACACCAAGGACATAGATGACGCTATAAGTATTTCTCGAAAAGGAAGTAACTACATACTAGGAGTCCACATCGCGGACGTCAGCCACTACGTCAAAGAAAAGAGTGCCTTAAACGAAGATGCTCTAACTAGAGGTACGAGTTCTTACCTAGCCGACACAGTCATTCCTATGTTACCACACAAACTTTCGAATGGAATCTGTTCATTGAACGAAGGAGTCGTACGTTTAACCGAATCGTGCACGATGGAAATCACTCCAAAAGGAGAAATCGTCGACTTCGATATCTTCGAAAGTTACATCTCGTCTTCTAAAAAGATGACATATGCCGCAGTAAACGACATAGTCATGAGAGATATAGTTCAAGAAGGATACGAGCCATACGTCGAAAAATTGAAAACTATGAACGAACTAGCTCACATATTGAAAAATAGACAAGTTCGCGAAGGTTCTATCGATTTCGAACTCGATGAAGCAAAAATTTATTGTGATGAATTCGGGCGCGCATGCGATATAAAACGCGTCGTACGAGAAGATGGAGAAAAGATGATCGAACAATTCATGATCGCAGCAAACGAAACAGTGGCGACTTGTATTGCCAACATGGATTTACCTTTCATCTATCGAACCCATGATGTACCGAGTGAAGAAAAAATTCAAGATTTCATGAAATTCGTATCCATATTGGGCTACCAAGTGAATGCCAAATTGAAAGAGATAACACCTAAGACGATGCAAAATATATTAGATCAGCTTCGAGACAAAAAAGAATACGAAACACTCTCGGCCAATCTTCTTCGAAGTATGAAAAAGGCAAAATACCAAAGAGAAAATGTCGGTCACTTCGGTTTGGCGAGCAAATGTTATACTCATTTCACGAGCCCAATAAGACGTTATCCTGACTTACTAGTTCATAGATTATTGAGAAAATACCTTTTCGAGCACGACCTAGAAGACATCCGTGAGCTTGAACCAAAAATAGATTATATTGCCGAACAATCTAGTTCGAGAGAATTAGCAGCCGTCGAAGCCGAAAGAGAAGTTGACGATATGAAAATGGCCGAATACATGGAAGGTCACATCGGCGAAGAATACGACGGTAAAATATCGGGATTGACTAACTTCGGTATGTTCGTCGAACTTGAAAATATGGTAGAAGGCTTAGTACATATAAGTGCTATAGGAAAAGAATACTTTTATTACAATGCCGACATCATGGCCATCGTCGGTGAAACTTCGAAAAAAATATATCGACTAGGAGATCAAGTCAGAGTCAAAGTGACAGGTGCTAGCAAACAAGAGAAACAAGTCGACTTCGAAATAGTCGGAGGTGAAGAAGAAAATGGAGATTCAGAATCGAAAAGCGAGATTTAATTATTTTATAGAAAAAACATATGAAGCAGGAATCGTCCTATCGGGTACGGAGATCAAATCGATTCGAAAGGGAAGTGCAAATTTCAACGACGCATACGTCACGATTAAAAACAAAGAAGCCTACATAGTAAACATGTACATTGCTAAATATACAGAAGGAAATCGCTTTAATCACGACGAACGACGAGAGAGAAAACTTTTACTTCACAAATCGGAGATAAAAAAGCTCGGGACCGAAATCCAAAATGCAGGTTATACTTTAGTGCCTTTAAAACTCTACTTTAAAGGAAATCATGCCAAGATCGAAATAGGTCTCGCCAAAGGTAAAAAATTATACGATAAACGCGAGACCATCAAAAAAAGAGATTTGGAAAGAGAAGAAAGAAGAACGTGACACTCGACTTAAAAATCGAGTTTTTTTTTATGAAAAATCATAAAAATGATTGCAAAATAAATTCGCTTAATTTAAAATAACAAAGAGGTGAAAAAATGACTGAATTTACATATAAATCTAGAAAAGAACAAAAAGCTATGTCTATGGAAAAACTCGGCTTATATAAACGCGAACAAAGAAAGTACGAATTTGAACAAGGCATACCGATGAAAGGTATCAAAAGAAGAAGATTGTTACATCCTCTTATAGATCTTATATTAAAAGCCAATAGAATCGGTAATCATCAAAAACTAACAGTATTAAAAAATGGTTCTAAACCAAAATCTTTAAGAGATCTATTCACGCCGACAATTTATGCATTTACCCATATTGGTGGAAGCGATGTCGAAAGCATGGTCGAAGCAGCGGATCGCCACACATATTTATTTTTCGGAGATCCGGAGCCTATGTACAAAGATAAAGAAGTAAATCTTTTAGTATTTTTAAATGGTTCTATAGATTTTAATACAAAAGATAAAGATGATAGAAAAATATCATTTTTTAGAGGTAAAGAATTATTATCGAGAAGAGGTAGACTGATAATATTTGTAGAAGGAGCATGGAATGTTTTTGAACACTTGCCTGTTATGAAAATTTTTCCTGGTGCTTCTAAAATGGCAATCGAAGTCGATAAAGAGAAAAGATTCAATGTCGATATCGTTCCAGGAGCAATCGAACAATACGGAGACGAGTTTGTCGTCAGTTTCGGTAACCGAATAAAAACGAATAAACATATGGATTCTAAAGAACTCGATAAAAGAATACGTGATGAATTGGCTACTCTAAAATACGAAATATTTGAAACTCAACCACCTTTAGAAGTGACTCCAACTACTAATGCAATGGTATGGGAAAACGTTTCGGTAAGTGAAGGATTAGCACTTCAAAAAGAATATGATGAAATATATAGACAAGGAATTATCGATAGACGATCAGGATACAGTACTTTGGAAGATATTTATAGAGATATGTACAAAGATCCTAATGAGACGACTGCACATGAATTGATAGGAGAAACACAAAATAAATTGGTCGCTATTAAAAAAATCGGTTTCCTTCGTCAGGAAGTCGATGAATTGACTAGTAAAATACGAGCATTAATAGAGAAAGTGCAAACTCAAAATTCGTCAGTTGAAAACCAAAAAAGATTAAAAGTAGAGATTGAAGATTCAGCTAGATTAATCGAAGAAAAAATCGCAAAAATAAGACAAACGGTAGAATTCTTAGACGATAGAGAAAAGCAAACGGACGAAGATTATGATTTCGATAATCCAACTGTTCAAAGATATACTGAACTTCAAAATAGAATCGATAATCTTAACCAAATCAAAAGCACACTTCTTTCTCTCGACGTACCAAGTGAATTTAATATAAATTCATCTATTCCAAATTCAGAAAAACGCATTTCTTTAAATTGATTATTATTTAATTGTTATAATAGACCTTTGATGGTATAATATCCATGAAAGTAGTGTGAACTATAATGGATCCATTATTATTACCAGTTGCAGGTCTTTTTATTACCGTTTATTTAACAATAATTTTCTTCTCGAAAAAAAATATGCACAATCAAGAAACAAAGATCTATTCGAAAATGTTAATTGCCAATTTAATCTTTTCATGTCTTCCGATAATTGCTTACTTGATTGCCAAAAAAACCGATCTCATAACCATAGTGATGTTACTACAAAAATATCATTTATCATTAATACTTTTGCTGACAGTATATAGCATACTCTACAATATAAATTTATTGGATTTGAAAGAAAAGACCGTGAATAATATCACAAAAATATTGTATTATACTTGGACAATTTTCACGGTACTCATCATTATTCTTCCACATACCGTTATCAACGAAGGTACAATATTAGATAACTATGGAATGGCTTATGATGTAGCGATTGCCGGTTTGATAATGTATTTAATTGCGCTGATCATAACTACTGTGATGGTAATGCTCCGTAAAAACTTCAATTCGAAAAAAACAATCCCTTTTATATCACTTATATTACTCTATATAGGAGGACTTATTCTGAGAGTGTACATGCCTTCGGCAATATTTGAAACATTTTTTTACTCTTTTATGCTTTTGATAATGTACCATACTATCGAAAATCCAGATGTCAAAATGATCGGTCAGTTGAACCTTGCTAAAGAACATGCCGAACGTGCAAATCGTGCCAAAAGTGATTTCCTATCGAGCATGTCACACGAAATTAGAACACCTCTAAATGCGATCGTAGGACTTTCCGAAGACATGCAAAAAAGAGGGAATTGTCCGATGGATATGAAAGAAGACTTAAACGACATCGTCAACGCTTCGCATACACTTCTAGAAATAGTTGGAAATATCTTAGATATCAATAAAATAGAAAGCAACAAAATGGAAGTATCCGAAATGGTATACAATTTCAAAGAAGAAATATCTAGTCTTGCACGCGTGCAAGCAGCACGCATTGGAGATAAACCTATCGATTTTACCATCGACATCGCGGAAGATATTCCATACGAATTATATGGTGATAAAGCTCACATCAAACAAATTATAAACAATCTACTATCGAATGCTATAAAATATACCGACCGAGGAAATGTCACTTTCTCGGTAAAGTGCATAAACGAAAATGATAAATGCTTGTTGATCATCTCAGTTAAAGACACAGGACGAGGAATTTCGACCGAAAATCTAAATAAATTGTTTACTAAATTCGAACGATTAGATATAGAAAAAAATTCCACCACGGAAGGAACTGGATTGGGTCTTGCCATTACTAAAAAACTAGTCGAGATGTTGGGAGGCAGAATAAACGTCGAAAGTAAATTTGGGGAAGGATCTATTTTTATAGTTCAAATACCACAAAAGATCGAACATTTGATAAAACCGATGAGCGATACACAAATACTAGATACAGCCAAAGTTCAATTGAAAAAGCGCAAAGAAAAAACCAACTATAAAGATAAATCGGTACTCATCGTCGACGATAATAAACTGAATATTAAAGTGGCGCGTCGAAGCCTCGAACCGCTAGAATTCAAAATAATAGATGAATGTTACAATGGAGTCGAATGCTTGGATTTGATCAAAAGTGGCAAAAATTACGACATAATACTCATGGATATAATGATGCCGGTTATGAGTGGTGAAACTGCATTTCAAGAACTCAAAAAGATGGGCATAACTTCCGTAGTACTAGCATTGACGGCAGACGCAGTCGCTGGAGCAGAAGAAAAATACATCGAAGAAGGATTCAACGATTATATTGCAAAACCATTTTCACAAGATCAAATCAAAATAAAATTGGACAAAATTTATAAAGACAAGAGTGATACAACAACGGAAGATTTGACTGAAAATCCGACTCTTCCAATATTTAAAGAACCTCTCGATAGTAAAAATAAAGTGCAGTCTAAAATAAACGAAGACAAACTTCTCGAAAGTGGAATCGACTATCGAATAGGATTAGAAAATTTTGGGGATATTTTGACCTACAAAGAAATGCTTCTTTCATGGATAGATGAATCGGACGAACGAATACTCAGAATTAAAAAATTCAAAAACGATCACGATCTTGCAAATTATGCCATAGAAGTTCATTCCTTAAAAAGCGATTCGAAATATTTTGGATTTATCAAACTTGCCGAACTAGCCTATTCACATGAAATGAAAAGTAAAGAAAACGATGAGAATTACATAAATGGAAATTTCTACGATTTAGAAAACGAGTACAATAGAATCTGTTCGATCATCAAAAATTATATAAAGTAAGTGCAAACTTATTTTTTATTTTCAATGAGACCTATCGTCAAATTCTAAAATTGCAAATATCACAAAAAAGTGATATAATCATATTACTCGTGGGGCCGTATATGGTTTCGACAAAGTATTGATTTGGTCTAACTGCAAGTAGAAGTTCATCTTTAACGAACAAAAAATAAATTAAATGACAAAAAAACTAGCACTTTCGGTGCTCCAGCTCTTGCTTTTGCCTAATTGAGGTTGCGGGAGGTTCTACTCTAAGATAATTCAGGTCTTAGAATTAGGACTCATACTTTACTGAATTATAACTAAATAGGTGTCTATACTATTTAGTCGAATCTAAATAGACTATATCGAATTGGGGATAGTTGGAATCCTAACTTTTTGACGAATGACCAAATTCCAAACAAACTTGTAGACGTTATTCGCGAATGTACTTTGGACAGCGGTTCAAGTCCGCTCGGTTCCACCAATTTGATTTTTTATTCGATATAATCGAATTTTTATATAAATGAGAGTGATTTTAATGGGAAGAGGCCATTTAGGATTAAGAAAACTTATAAAAAAAGAAACTGAGTATAAAGATAAAAAAAAGAATATCAAACACAAATGTGATTTTGATATTCCTTGCATTTTGAAAGTAAAATTCAATCATAAAATCCAATATTATAATGTTATAAAATGTAATAAATGTTTATCATTTATTAGTGTTAGAGAACCTGGAAATGTTCAAGGACATATTTTTAAAGCTTTGAATGAACTAGAAAAAGCACTTCCATTAATAACTGCATATTCTAATAGTAAATATCTTATTTCTGATTTTGCTGATTTAGAAAATGTTTCTTATGAAGAAAAAAATTAATGTTAAAGTTTTATTATTAAAGCAAAGCCACCTCTAAAGACAAAAAAGTTTGTTTTTAGACTTGTCAGGTCCACCATATAGTATTTAAAGCCTTTATTTAAGGGTTTTTTATTTTTTTTTAAACACAAAAAGTAGTAAGCGAATCGGACAAATAACAAGAATTAGATACCTTTGCATTTACTGAAAGTTCTTATGTTGCTTTTGCTAATTCTACAGAAGACGAAGAGGATATAAATTTTCATATTTAAATAAATTACTTTTTCATTAAGAAATGTATCTATTACAAATCATAATAGATATGCAAATAAAACCTGGATAGAAGCATTTTTATCTTTAGATCGTGGAGAAGAACTTTTAGAATTGTATTTTAATAATCCTAAATACTACGATATGATAAAGGAAACTGAAAATTGTGATATTGGATTAGCATTGGCTAGTAAGAAAAATTGTGATTTAGAAAAATTAAATATGAGAAGAGTTGTTATACTACTCTCTTTCGGGCACCAGATTGATAGTTACTTGAACCCTTCAAGTGTATATACAAAATGCACAATTGTTGTGCAAAAAAAGTCTAAAAAACGCAAAAATGCACAATATTTTCGAAATATTGTGCATTTTTATTTACTTTAAGCTATTCCTATGTTAAAATACTACTAGGTGATGAAAAAAGTGAAACCTTTTGAAGCAGACAAATTACCAATTGAATATAAATTAGATAAAGAATTAATAAGTTTAATTTCTGAGGCAAATTTAAAATATGGAGAATATAAATCAAATTTAAAAAATAGTCAATTTGATTCAAGATTCTTTTTAGACTCTATAATTTTGAGTGAAAGTTTAAAATCTACTCAAATTGAAGGAACACAAATATCGCAAGATGATATGTATTATTTAAAATATATGCCAAAAACAGATGATAATTTAGAAATACAAAATTTAAAAAAAGTTATCGAATATTCTAAGGATTATTTAAAAGAAAATAATAAGATAAATATTAAATTTTTAAATATTATTCACAGAATATTACTTGATAGTGTTAGAGGCAATGAAAAAGAACCAGGAAAACTTAGAAATATTCAAAATTGGATAGGTCCTAAAGGGTGTACTATAGAAGAGGCTATTTTTGTTCCACCTATACCAGAAGATGTTCCTATTCTATTAGAAAATTTATTTGAATATATGAATAACGCATACATTGATCCTTTATTTATAAACTTAGCTATATCTCATTCTCAATTTGAAACAATACATGCATACCGAGACGGGAATGGAAGATTAGGTAGAGCCTTAATACCGATTCAATTGAGTTTATTAACAGAAGAAGAACCAATTTTATTTTTATCAGAAATAATTGAATTGTATAAACCCAGTTATCATAAATTTTTAAACGAAAGCAGAAAAGGAAATATGATAGGTTTCATCAAATTCTTTTTACAATGCATAATAGAACAATGCAATAATTATATAGCAAAAATAAATAGAATAAAACAAATATACTCCAAGGATATGAAAAAATTAGAAACCTTAAAAAGTAATGCAGTGTATAGAATTATGCCTACAATAATGAGACAAATAGTTTTTACAAAAAAAGAAATTGAAGAAGAATCAGGTGTATCAAGAAACACAGTTTCCACTTTAATTGATAAATTAGTAGAACTTAATATTTTAGTGCCAGACTCTAATTATGCAAAATTAAGTTATAGATATAACGAAATTTATAACGTTTTTGTTGGGAAAGATATGTCCTAGATTTTAAGATTATGGTAAAATTAATATACCGATTGACAATTATATATCATTTCGTTATGTATGTGTAAGAGTCGTAGATTACTACGACACTCACTCCATTATGATAGTTACTCGACCATTTCGAATAAGTAATAGATTCTAGCTAGAAATAGTTAGTTTTTTTGTTGTTTAAAAAAGTGAAAGTGGCACAAAAGAAAACTCCATCTTTCAATGAAGTTATTCTATATTTTTAACTAGGGTTCATTTATTAGTCGCACCACTTAGAAGCGAAAAGAATTTACTACTTTTTTAGCAGTAATACAAATATAATAAAAAATTGTAATTTTAAATCAAATTATGTAGAATTCTACATAAACATTAAAAAGAGCCAAAAAGTGATGAACAATTAGCTTTATTTTAAAAACAACAAGTACTTCTTATAAAACAAGGCTATTGCATCCTCATCCTATAGTTCACCTTCATATATTATCGTGGAGGTGATAAATATATGTATAGAGTTTTGACGAATAGCAGTAAACGAATCACGGGAAAATATGGTAATGGTCACTTGGGAGTCGACCTCGGATGGGTAGGAGGATCGGGCGATAATGTCTATGCTCACTCGGCAGGAGTAGTAGTTAAAGTAGTCACCGGAAAAAGTAAAGACACTAGTTCTCGAGGAGATGACACGTATGGAAATTATGTCAAAATTAAACACTCAGATGGATATTACACATTGTATGCTCATCTAGAATCCGTCGATGTAAAAGTCGGCGAGCACGTTGAAGCAGGCCAAAAAATAGGGTACATGGGAGAAACCGGAAATGCTTTTGGAAAACATCTACATTTTGAAGTTCGCAACAAAGAAGATAGAATTGTGAATCCTACTCCTTATCTCACTGAGGATTTACCAGAAGCATCGAACAAAGTCGAATATCGTGTCCACATCTTAGGTGGATCATGGTTACCTTGGGTTTCCAAAGTAGACGACACACAAGAAGGATATGCAGGAATATATGGTAAAACGATCGATGGAATACAAGTTCGAGGAAGACGCTATCGAGCACACATTCTAGGTGGATCTTGGTTGCCTGTTGTCGATAAAGTAGATGATACAGCAAATGGATACGCAGGAATATACGGAAGACCGATCGACGGAATACAAATATACGATAGCCAATACAGGGCACACATCAAAGGCGGAAAATGGTTACCTTGGGTTTCCAAAGTTGACAACAAGGCATCGGGATATGCGGGTTTATACGGCAAGAATATAGACGGAATACAAATAAAATAACGAACAGCCCATCGCTAAGGATGGGCTTTTATATGCCCATAGAATTTTCATTGATACTGTGTTATAATACATCAAAAAGAGGTAAAACCATGGATAAAAAGAAATACTATTCTCGAATATTTCATTATTTTAAAGATGAAAAAAAACTGATTTTTCTTTACTTGATAACATCCCTAATTTTGGTCGCGATCAATACTATCACGCCCGTCATTTCAGCAAAATTGATGACTGCTATCACCGAAGTTGCTTTGAACAGCATGATATTATTAGCTGCAATCTATGCGCTTTTTCATGCGATAGATTATTTGATCATGTATTTCAATAATCGCTGCTCTGCGATCATTCAAAATAAAGTAGAAATAAAAATAAAAGAAGATGTTTCGAAAGAACTATTCGAATTAGAAATGAAAAACTTCGATAAAGAAGGAACAGGATTTTTTGCCAACCGTATAGACGTCGAACCTCGAGTGCTTGCAGGAATTTTTTCGAATATACGATACTACTTGATCAGTATCTTGACGTCCATAGGAGTACTCATCTTTATCGTGTATACGAATCCTATCATTGGCCTATTTTTGATGTTCAGTTCGATGATCAACTTCTTCATTCAAAAAAATCGAATAAAACAATGGGAAGAAGAAAGAAAAAAGAGTAATGAAATGCACGAAAAATATGCGAGCGATTTTGGAGAATTGATACGCGGTATAAAAGATATCAAAGTTTTAAATCTCAAAAACTTTCTCATCGCCAAAACCACAAAAGAGCAAAAAGAAATAATTCTTTATGAGGATTCGATTGCTAAAAAGAACGAAAGGGTAAATGTGATTTCGAATTATGTGACGTTGATCATAAAATTTCTTTTCATTGTACTCGGAGTTGCACTTATAAAATATGACAATTTAAGCGGTGCTTCTTTCTTGATAATATATATGTATGAAAGTCGTGTATCGTATTTGATAAGCAACATAAACAGTCTATATCGTTATTATAAAGATTTTAATTTATCCTTAGAGAGACTTTATGAAGTAGTAGATGGAGTAAAGTATCCAAAAGAGAAATATGGAACAAAGAAAATTTCGAATATCAAAGGAAACATAAAATTTGAGAATGTAACTTTTAGCTATGATGAAACTCTAGTACTCAGAAATATTTCGTTCTCTATCGAAGAATATCAAACGATAGGAATAGTAGGTAAAAGTGGTGCTGGAAAAAGCACGATTATCAATTTGATAAACAAACTCTATGACCTTCGTGAAGGTAGAATACTGATCGACGATCACGATCTTTCAAAGATTACGGAAGAGTCTCTTAGAGAAAATATCACGACGATCACTCAAAATCCATATATATTCAATATGAGCATCAAAGACAATTTGAAAATTGCCAATCCAAAAGCTAGCGACAAAGAAATTGCCGAAAAATGCAAACAATGTGCTTTAGATGAGTACATATCTTCACTAGAAAAGGGATATGACACCATGGTCGGTGAAAACGGTGTGATCTTGTCGGGTGGACTAAAACAAAGATTAGCTATTGCAAGAGCGATACTCAAAAACAGTAAGATCATCATGTTAGATGAAGCGACGAGCAGTTTGGACAATGAAACTCAGGATTTCATCCATCACTCTATAAAGAAGATTAGAAAAGACTACACCATATTAATCATTGCTCACCGACTCTCGACTGTGATCGACTGCGACAAGATTTTAGTCCTCAATGAAGGTAAAATAGTCGGCTTCGATACTCACGAAAACCTCGTCAAAAACAACAAATACTATCACAATTTGTATAAAAAAGAGTTGTCGTAATCAAAGTGTTAAATAGGCAGAGAATATCTTACCTATTTTTTTGATCTCACCATTTTCATATTTTTTTTTGTGTTAAGCAACATCGAAAAAAATATGTTATAATGACAAAAAGTGAGGTGGACGAGATGAAAAAGGAAGTCGATAAAAAAGCGAGAAAGCTATTCGATGAAACGTTCAAAAAAGATTTATCAAGTGGAAAATTTAAAAGTCTTTTCTCTTATTTAAAAGATAACAAAGACAAATATGTCTTATCGATTCGAACAAATTTTTTGACTCTATATAGTCATGGACGAAAATTGAACATCTCCAAAAATAATAACTACTATATCATCGAGTTTGATATGAACAATGCGGATTATATAGTTTCACGTGATCCTAATCGTTTAGATGAAATTGTAAATGTCTTAGACAAATTGAATTTCGATACGACCGACTACCCATCTTGGAAAAAAATGCGTACGGAATATCTTAATTCGTCAAAAAATGAAAAAACAAAATATGCAAAAAAACCTAAACTTATCTTCATGGCAAAAATTTCCCTAAAAGAAATAGAAGAATACGATTTCGAGTCATTGCTCGAAACAATATATCCTATATTCCGTTCCTATAGACTAGCGAGAGCAGAAGAAAACTTCAAACAATCTTGCATAGCATTCTACAATTCTTTCGAAAAAGATTTGATTGTCATCGACTCGGAGTACAAACCAGCTTTCAAAACGAATGAAGAAGAACTCGATTACAAAAAATTATGCATGCCTAACACGAGTGGCTTGCAACAATTCTTTAAGCCCGATCTCGTCGCCATTATTAAAGAAAACGATAAATATAAAACCTTATTTATCGAACTGAAAATCAACATCACTGCTTCGACTGGAAAAACGGCCAATATAATCGATCACATCATCGATTGGGAAAATTATAAAAACTTGTACACACATAGCCAATACGAAAAAAACAACTTTGAACAATCGATAATTTATATGTTGAAATTTTTTGCTGAACACGGCTTGATCACATGTCATAATTTAGATGAAGTCATAGGTAAGATCGACTTCGACACGCCACCTGACATCAAAATCGTATGTGGTCTCACCGAAGAAACTGAAACCATGTTTATAGAAAAGTTACAAACTTTCATGAAGAGAACAACCCAAATCGAATGGGAGAAATTGAACAAAGAAATTGTCGTCGGAAACGATTCTCCCGAGTTATTGTCTTTAAAAGGAACTCCTCTAAATGAATACATTCGTGAAGGCAAAAGCCAAGGTCACTATCGACTTTCATCGATAAAACAAGATATTTTAGAAATTGCCCCTATATATTTGGATGAAGAATACGATGAAAAAACGAAGAAACAACTGCAAAGAGAATTGAATGAACTTTCAAATCGAAAATTACAAATACCTCTTCGACTGATCGACACTCTTGCCAAGCAAATCGATCTACTAGAATACCCAATCGTATACGAAGGCCTCATGGAAGATTCTCTAATCGCTTATATACTTGGTTTGACGATGAAAAATCCCATGAAAGAAAACAAAAAATATTGTCCATTCAAAGAAGATACAGCAAGGCTGTATGCACCCAAAGATGTCATCGAAAAGTTATTGACCTTTATAAAAGAAGAATATGGCGACGATATTACAATTGAAAAAATCGTAAATGGCAATCGTATAATGTACTACGGTTACAAAATAAAAATCGACCTCATAGAAAAAGAAATGTCGAAATAAAAACTTGATTAGAAATGCAGTTTAGCTGAAAGGAATGTAATCTAAGACTATGGAAATTAAAATACTGAAAGGCACACATCAAATTGGTGGATGCATAACTGTCATCCAAACACGAACTACTAAAATAATTGTCGATTTTGGAGAAGATTTGACTCAAGAAGGAAAAAACACATTCGAAAAAAAAGAACTCTTAAAAGAAGTTTCCGATGCTGATGCGGTGTTCATTACACATAGTCATCTAGACCATGCCGGACTCGTAAATATCATTCCCAAAAATATACCGATCTACATGGAGAAAAACACAAAGACAATTCTCGATATAGGAAGTGACTTTAGAATAAACAAACCACTCTCGAGAGAAGTCGATACATTCGAATTGTCCAAAAAGACGAACCCGATCTTTGTTGGAGATCTAAAAATCACTCCTCACATAGTCGATCATTCATCGTACAATTCGTGCATGTTCGTGATCGAAGGGGAAGGTAAGAAAGTTTTACACACAGGTGATTATCGCAATCATGGAAGAAAGGGCAAGCTATTTTCTTCGACCCTCGATGCGATCGGCAAAGTGGACTGTCTCATAACAGAAGGAACTGCTCTTTCACGTCATAACAACGCTCATTATAAAAGTGAAGTAGAGATAGAAAAAGAAGCCAAAGAAATCATGTCTAGATACGATCAAGTTTTCGTCTTATCGTCTTCTACCAATCTCGACCGTTTGGTGACTTTTTACAAGGCCAAACGAAATAAAAAGTTTGTCATCGATACTTTCACCGCGGCAATCACGAAAGCAATAGACTTTCCCGTCTCCCCCAAAAATGAAGATATTTATCAATGGACCCCATCTATTTACTTCAAGATCAAGACTGAAAAATTTAAAAAGAAATATATGAACAGTGAAGGAAATTATGACTTCTTACCAAACTATGTGATGCTCATAAAACAATCGATGCTAATAGATTTAAAAAAGCTTAAAAAAGCAGGGTTGGTCCAAAATGCTTGTTTGATCTATTCTATGTGGAGTGGTTATATCGAAAAAGAAAAAGGCTTATCTTCGATGCTCGATGAAATCGAAAAAATGGGAATAAAAATATACGAACTGCACACTTCGGGGCATGCCGATCTAGATGCTATGAAACTCATGAATTCTAAACTTACTCCTCAAAAGACCGTCATAATTCACACTGAAAATTCCGAGAATTGCCAAAAAATATTTGACAATGTAATAAATATAGATGATGGTGAAAATATCCTTCTTTGATCAAATTGATGTTTGATAAGCGACTCTGCATTTGTTATAATAAACGCATGAGGCGAATTATATGAATGAAGAAAACTTTCCAGCTATTTTTATAACAGTATCAAGTGGATTATTGGCCTTTGCGAGCTATCAACTTTTCAAATTACACAAAGATGATCCTAAGGCATATTATAGAATAGAAATTTTACCAAAAGAAATTATGAGACCTAAGGCTGCAGTCGAACAAAAAATTGACAAAAGAGGTATCAAAAAAGACGCAAGTAAAGCAATTAACGAATTCATCTCGACGATTAAAGATCTCGGTTACGATGTTACTAGCATTTATGAAAAATTTCATCCTGATATGATAGAAGAAACACGAGGAGAAGATGCCGGCACGTACGATAGAAGAACCAACAAACTTCTCATCGATCCAAACGATGTTCGAAATTCTCTTCTACGTGCTTTTTTAGATATGTATACTTCTCGTGAATACATGACTTTTACAGTACGCGGATTTGAAAGAACAGTCTGTGCTAAAAAAATCCCATATAATACTATTGAAAGTGTTAGTACATTTGCTAGAGGACTGAACGAAGGATATAAAGACGTATTTTTACAAAGACATTTCGGTGTTCAACCGAAATATGAAGACCTTGCAAATATGGTGAGATTATCAGAAATAATCCTAGGTCAAAAAGAAATGGAAAAAATGTTTGTAAAAGGCGACACGTGCGCATTCAGTGATAATCTATGGATATCTTATAGAAAAAATATCGATTCAAACCATCGTTGGAATATAGGAGAAAGAACTATATATATGATGGACAGACTCTATTCTCAAATATATCAAAGTGGATTACTAGGTACTTTTTTGTCGACTAAGAGATTCAGTTCTTTCTTTACTGAACTGGCCGTATTTGCTATGAAAACTATAAATGAGAAAACAAGAAAGCTAGATAGAGAAATAGCACAAAGATGTTTCCATCCGGCAAATGATTATTTTTGGGAAGCACCGTTGATTGAATTCGAAAAATACAAAGCAAATGAATATTATACATCTCGTGAGTCGATCAAAAGTGAATATATGAAACTTAGAAACATCGTCGATGAATATCGCCAAAGCACGAAACTGAAACCTGCCGATTTGAGTAAACTACAAGATGCAGAGAAAAAATATCAAATATCACCTATACGTATAAATTGAGGAGTGTAATCATGACTTGGAACCTAGAAGAATTATACATTACTATAGAAGAATGTTATGAAAGCTTTGAGAAAATAGATTCTCGCGTAGAAAATCTACGTCGATATTTCGATACTACATTTACAAAGGAAAATCTAAAAAGTATTTTAGATTAACTTTTCGTGTGCAAAGAGCTCGCGAACCAAGCCTTAGTCTATGGATCTTTGATGTTTTACAAAGATGCCAAAAACGAACAAATGATCGAATTGAAACGAACAGTAGAAAAGAAAAACGCCGATGTGACCGCGGCACTCGCCCCTTTAGAAGAAAAACTTGCAAATCTCGAAGACGAAGAATTTAGAATACTCTTTGAATCAAACGACGAACTCGCTGACTACCGTCAATTCGTTTTCGATCTCAAAAGAAGAAAAAAACATACCATCACCACTGATAGAAAAACATCTCTTCAAAATGGTATAAACGATCTTTTAAAAAAGTACAATGATATATTGACGAACATATCACTTGGAACCATATCAGTGGAAGGAAAAGAAGTAGAACTCACACACGCGAATGCAGCAAAGTTCTTAGCTGCTCGCGATGGAGAAACGAGAAAAAATGCTTTCGAATCCTTGAACAAAGCCTATGAAGCAAAAGCAAATGAATTGGCCGATATTTTAAATGAAATCTATGCTGCTCGCGTAGAAATTTCCCAAATAGAAGGTTATCGAACTGTCGAAGAGCGTGCTCTCGACAATGAAAATATCCCTGTTACTGTCATCGATAATTTGTTGAAGGCAGTGCATCAAAATCGAGAATACTTACAAAGATATATGCAAGCGAAAGCGAAATTCATGAACATCGATGGCCCTCACCTCTATGACTTGGGTGTACCTCTAGACTTCGATATAAAAAGAGAGTTCCCTCTCGAAAAAGGATTAGAAGTCGCTAGATGGGCATTCGATATATTGGGAAGTGAATATTCGACACTTGTCGACGATCTCATAAATAGAGGTCACATCGATGCAGTCCCAGACGATCGAAAACACCAAACGATAACCTTTTCTTGGATGGGCTATTCTTTCTTGAATTACCACGATTCGTACAACGATCTCAAAAATTTAGTTCACGAGATAGGACATAGCATAAACGATTCTCTTTCGCTCAATTTGCTTTATCCATATCGTATAAGCTCACTCTTCGCCGGAGAAACCGCTTCTATAACGAACGAAATACTCTTGAATAGAAGCCTTTTGGATCATGCCGAAACTGACGAAGAAAAATGTTTCTACCTTGCTAAAGAGATAGATAATTTTGTCACGAGTGTATATCGACAAGCATTATATACTGAATTAGAACATATTCTCTACAGTAAAGCAGAAAGAGGAGAAGTTTTGGATGCAGACACAATTGGCACAACATATTTGAATTTGTTAAAACAGTATTATGGAGAAGACATCGTCTACGACGACTTGAGTGCTTTTGAATGGACGAGATTGGGAAAATTATTTAGATGGTCTTACTATTCATACAATTATGCAACAGGACTTTTGATAGCCAATTCGATCTATTCGAAATTGAAAGACGGCTCTCTTCCCGTTCAAAAATACATCGACTTTTTGGCGTCGGGATCGAAAGAGTACTCGATTCCATTATTGGAAACTGTCGGAATAGACTTGTCAAATGACTCGGTATGGAATAGAGGATTCGAAGTTCTCAAAGATGACATCGAGCAATTAGAAAGATTTCTTACAGTGAAAGAAAAACAAATGAAATTACAAGAAAAGAACGATGGCGAGACAAATTAAAATTGCCTCAAAAAAGAATTTATGCCAAAAAATGATAGAAATTCGACCCAAATCGAATTTTTTTTGCTTTTTGATGAGAAAAATCGCATCTCGTCGGTATAATAATAAGTGAAGGATGATAGAAAGAAGGAATGATGAAAAAAATTATTTTAGCACTTACATTTATCATATTTACTCCAGTATTGGCACAAGAATACTCAGAATATGTCTATGTAGGAACTCAAGAAAGCCGTCCAATCGTCGATGAACTGACAAAATATGAACAAGTGAAATTTCACAAATACTATTCACGAACTCAAGGGCCATCGATAATCTTAGATGCATACGATCCCGAAAAAGAGAAAAAAGACCATTGTGATGAAACCCCGATCAGTGAACAAACCGTATACTCTCTTCTACCGAGTGAAAATTATTCGAACGAAAATTGGATAATACTCCGCGGTCAAGACAATTATGAAGCCACTTCACTCAACTTAGAAAACATGGATACGACCAATTTGAAAATACAAAAGATAACTATAAAACAAAACGACCGACCAATATCGATGATCGAACTATCTCAAAATGAAGAATTTATATCGATACCCATAGAAAACATCGAACTTGACGATCTCGTAGTCGAATTGACTTACAAGTCGAATGGTATCAATAGAATAGTCTATACGTTAGAAGGTAATAGTCCTTCGCGAATAAGTATAATTACGACCCTCAAAGATGACAATGTGATGACTAGCATAAGAGGTCTATCTTTTGACAAACATACAGAATATGTCGAAAAACACGATCTTCCTAACAGCAAATATATAGAGCATTATATTTATCGAACACAAAGCTATTCTTGCTACGACTTTCAATTAGAATATCACGGTCAATTCGAAGATGATTACTTGGAAGGATACACATACGATCCCTTAGAAGATGTAATCCTTTACAAAGTTTATAAAAGAACTAAAATAGAAGAACCATCGAATAAGAATGAAATTCCAAATACGCCCGTGAACAAACCAGAAAAGCCAATAGAAGTAGTCCAAAAACCAAATCATTATGATTCACAGGAAGGATTGTATCCTAATCGAAATGAATCTACTATTGTAGAAATAAAAGATGATCGACTCGCGTATCTCGACCATGAAAAAGAAGGATCGATGAAAGAAAATGTCGAAGAGCAAAAAAACTACGATGATTTAAAGGCGATCAAATTTGCAATCTTATTACTTATTATATTCGCTATTTTACATACTATACTGCTAATAAATGTAAACAAAGACAAATAAAAATGACTTACATTGTCGAATCGGTTTAAACACTTTTCAATATGCCCTATATTTTAGGCAGAAAGGAAAGATATTATGCCAAGCGAAGTAATACTTGAAAATGAAAAGATGATATACAAGATGTCTTCTCAATTTTATGGAGTTGAAAAAGAAGACTTGATACAAGCAGGATTTTTAGGACTTACCAAAGCCTATAAAAATTTTGATCCGACTGTCGGAACGAAATTCAGCACTTATGCCTACGGATTCATATATGGAGAAATGTACGAAGCAGCCACAGGAAATCGACCTGTACGTGTACGTAAAAATGAATTGAGAATTTATAAGGGAGTCAATCGAACGAAGGAACTTCTAGAAGAGAAATTGGGACGACCTGTCTCCCATGAAGAAGCATGTTCACACTTAGGAGTGGACTATGGAACCTATTTGGCCATCTTGAATTCTCTAAGCGCCACAGTGAGCGTAGACGACACTGAGTTGAATTTGCGAGCCAAAGATAATAATCTCGACGACATGATAATGTTGAGAGATTCCTTGAATGCCTTGAATCCATTAGAAAGAAGCGTCATGACAAACCGTTACATGGAAGATAAAAGCCAAGACGAAACAGCCAAAGTATTGGGGCTAAGCCAGGTAAAGGTAAGCAGGATAGAAAAAGCCAGTCGTGAAAAGATGAAAAATTATATGACAAATTAGTATAAAGTTGGAAAATGTTACCCATAATGAAAGTGGTGATAACATGGATAAAAAAGAATACAACGATCTAGTCACATCGAAAAGTAAAAACCCTAACATCTTAGAAGATGCATTTATCTCGTTTTTAGCAGGAGGAGTATTGGGTGCTTTCTACGAAATTCTAACTTGTTGGTACATCGAAATGTTCAACTTGACAGATCAAATTGCCCTTGGATGGTCTTGCTTGACCTTCATTGCAATTGCAGTCATTCTCACAGGATTTGCCGTATTTGACGACATAGTTGCCAAATTCAAGTTCGGCGTAATCATACCAATAACCGGATTTGCTCACTCCGTAGCGAGTGCCTTGATAGATTATCGACGCGATGGTTTCATCACAGGATTGGGTGCAAATATGTTCAAATTGGCCGGAAGTGTCATACTGTTCGGTTCGGTGTCAGCATTTCTATTCGCGATTGTGAAGGTGATTATATATGGCTAGTTTTAAATTCAAAAATGTATATTTAGGAGATACTTCTACCATTTCGGGTGTCAATGAGAAAATAAACACGAAATTTTCCATTTCCGACTACTTCGATGGAGAGAAGACGAGCGAAGATGCTGAAGTCAAAATGCAAAAAATCGTCTTAAAAGACATTTCTAAAAAGAACAAAATAGATGTCATGCTGAGTGCCGATCTTTCAAATCAAACGGGAATTTCCAACAAGGCTGCTTCCGAATTTCCAAATTCTCATTTGGGACTTTATAGTGCCTGTGCCTCGTTTGCAGAAGGACTAATTGTCGCTGGTTCGCTAATCGGATCTGCTCAAAACGTCCAAAATGCTTGTGTGACGGTAAGTTCACATAATTTATCTGCCGAGAGAACATTTCGCTACCCGATTGAATACGGTTCTCCAAGAAGAGTGACACAAAACTTCACCGCAACAGGAGCGGCGGCTGCGATCGTCACCAAAGATCCTACGAACATAAAAATTGAATCGTGTACGATAGGAAAAGTGACCGATTATGGAATCAAAGACGCCAACAACATGGGTGCTATCATGGCCCCTAGTGCTGCAAGAACGATCATAGAGCACTTGAACGACACGAAGAGATCTGCTAACTATTACGATCTCATACTGACAGGGGATTTGGGAACTTTGGGAAGTGAATTGATGATGACACTTCTAGAGAAAAATGACATTACATTGAAAAATCATATAGATGCCGGTGCTGAATTGATCGTCGATAAAAAACTTACCGATCAAGGAGCAAGTGGACCGGTATGCTTACCACTTTACTTTATTGAAAAAGTTTTGAAAGAAAAAAAATACAAACGCATACTCATCGTCGGAACGGGTGCTTTACAAAACCAAACTCTCGTCAATCAAAAAAACACACTTCCGAGTGTGAGTCATGCTGTTAGCATTGAGGTGATATAAAGTGAGAATATTTACTTCATTCATGGCCGTCGGTCTCATTTGTATGATCGCCAGCTTGATATACGACACTACTAAGTTTACTCCAGGACACATAACGAGTCTATTCGTCGTAATCGGAGGACTTCTAGGAATATTCGGATTCTACGATGTGTTAATGGACAAATTCGGATATGGACTAGGATTACCTATAACATCTTTCGGAAACAGTCTCGTAAAATCTGCCTATGAAGGATTCCAAGAGTGTGGTTTCTTCGGACTATTTAGAGGAATGTACGTTTCGACTTCCGCAGGAATAAGCGGCGCGATCATTCTGAGTTTCATAACGGCTCTCATTGCCAAACCAAAAGATTGATTCGTCGATCTTTTTTTTGACAATTTTTCGTACATGATGAGCATTGACTCATAGATAGAGTTCATCGTATACTCGTATAAAGAAGACGCACATCATCTCTCATGTTCTTTAAAAAATTCTTCTAATGGAATTTCTAGAACTTTACTTATACTGGCAATCACCGAAATGGAAAACGACTGCTTGACTTTTTCACTTTCGATATTGGCGATCAACGATTGTGAAACATTACACAGTTCTGCCAACCTCTCTTGTGTTATTCTTCCTCGACTGTCGGCAAATCTAGAATGATTATATAATCTATAGTATCGCACATTGCGAGATATCATCAGAAATATTTTATCTAACTCTTCATCGGTAATTATTTCAGTTATCACAATTTGATCACCCACTGACTATAATTATCTAAAAATAGTAGAACAATGTCCATTGATATAAAGTAGAATTTTATCTAAACATGATGATATTAACGATTGTATATACAAAACATTTGTTGTATAATATAAATCAAGATAGATAAGAAAAATAACATAGTAGTCACAAAACGACAAGATATTATTCTTGCTTGTGATAATCTATTTTGAGAGAAGAGGATCTATTATGAATTTGAAAACGAAGAGAATGATGTGTTTGTTAGTCGCAGTTGCATCAGTACTAACAATTGTCGGAAGTGTATCTTATGCATACTTCACCGCGATGGGAGAAGTTACTCCTATGGATGCGACTTTGAACACGGCACATGTAAGTGCCAAGTTCAGTGATAACGATTTGGGATTTAATGCTGTATTGAACTTCGGAGAATCAGCAACGAAAAAGTTCACGATCGAGAATACTGGGACTGCCGATGCTAAGGTAAAGATGTTCTTCGATGAGATGATCAACACATATATCGAAGGAAGTCTAACTTATACACTTTCTTACAGTGAAACTGAAGATGGTACATACACTGAAGTAGTGAATAAAACAAATGTTCCACAATCTCAAAATGCTTCTAAGAAAATCTTAGCAAACAGTTTGACTATCCCAGTAGGCAAGACATACTATTATACTTTAGAAATAACTTTAAATTACTTGAGTGATGTCAATCAAGATGCAGATATAAATGCAATATTCAATACAAAGTTTAAAGTGGAAGACATAAATACGAAAAGCTCTATCGAAAAAATAATAGCGTCTTCAAATGGAATGAAAACAAATTTTGATGACCCAGCAACAACTGACGAAGGAATTTTCGAAATGGAAGATGACTACGGGACGAGTTATTACTATAGAGGAGCAGTGACAAACAATTATGTGAAGTTCGCAGGATTCTATTGGAGAATCATCAGAGTCAATGGAGATGGATCACTGAGAATAATGTACGATGGAACACAAGCTTATACAAATGGAACAAACGATGCGGATAGCTTCATCAATACAAACATACAGTACAATACAAATTCTAATGACAACAAATATGTAGGATGGATGTATGGACCAGCAGGGGCTGACTCTAGTACAAGTAAAGAAGAGGCTCAAACAAATACGGTTGATTCTACAATCAAGGAAGTAGTAGACGCATGGTACAAGACAAATATAGTGGATGCAGGCTATGAAAGTGCAGTATCGGATACACTGTTTTGTAATGATAGGAGCACACCAGGAAAGGCAGCAACAGGATGGAGTAGAGATACAGGATTAGGCTATGGAACAAATGAAACAGCCTATGGAGCAATAGCAAGAACAAGTGTTTATAATAAACTAGCAAGTGCACCAACATTCAAATGCTTACAAAAGAACGATGCATTTACAGTGAATGACACGAGTAAAGGAAACGGAGCACTAACATATCCAGTAGGACTAATAACCGCGGATGAAATAGTAGCCGCAGGGTCGGGAAAGTATAATACCAATAATACAAGTTATTATTTATACAATCCAAATTATTGGTACTGGTCGCTCTCGCCTTGCTATTATAGCGGCTATGCTTCTGTATTCTTTGTGTATACTTCCGGTCAGCTCCGCTATAACGGTGTGTACAACGGTAGTGCCGTCGCGCCAGTTATCAACCTGAGCTCAGAATACGTGAAAACCTTGAGAGGAACAGGAACAACAACAGATCCATACCAAGC
>CAOJEC010000006.1 GCA_948433885.1 uncultured bacterium
TTTTGGGACATAATCAAATACTAACACTTAAGACATTATCATATACTAATCAAAATAATATTAGTAGGGGAAACCCAGACTTTGCATTTTTTTACAAAATGTGATATAATGATGTAACTTGGGGTGAAATAAAATGCTAGAAGAATATATAGTAAATGATATAGAATTCATGAGCGAAATAGAAAATTATTTAAATGACGAACAAGTACAGTCACTTAAAAATATTCCTCACCATGATTCTAATAGATTGAACCATTCATTAAAAGTAGCATATCATTCGTACAAAATATGTAAAAAACACAACATGAATTATAAAAGTGCAGCCAAAGCAGGATTGCTACACGATTTCTATTTCAATAGAATAGAGGAATGTACAAAATTTGGAGACAAAGTGAAAGTCTTTGCCAAAGAACATCCTGAAGATGCTTTGGAAAATGCCTCTAACAAATTTTATCTGACACCACTAGAAAGAAATGTCATTCTTTCTCATATGTGGCCGACGTCTAATCATATGCCAAAGTATAAAGAAGCCTTTGTCGTAAGTATGGTAGATAAATTTTACAGTTTTAAAGAATTCGGCGTAAAATTCAACTATAAATTGTCTTTTATGATCGGCTTATACTTCATATTGATCACGTACAGTATATATAAATAAAAAGCACTAGGTTGCTTTTTAAAATGCTCTAATTTTCATCATATTTTCGATTCAAATCACCAAAAAGACACTGTTTTTTTGATGTCAACTGTGTTATAATTTTCTTGTGTCCTCGTAGCTCAGCTGGATAGAGCACCGCCCTCCTAAGGCGGGTGTCGGAAGTTCAAATCTTCTCGGGGACGCCATATGGCTATTAGTCCCTTTATATAAGGGCTTTTTATTTTTTCAAACACACTTCTAAACACACTTTTTATAAATTGTTTAATAAATTACTTATGTTTTCTAATTCACTTTTGTATAAATGGGTATACGTATTCAAAGTCATAGAAATATTACTATGCCCTAAATATTTTGATACAAGAGCAATACTTGCACCTTGATTAATTAAAAGAGACGCGCAACTATGTCTAAAATCGTGAATACGAATCCGCCGCAGTCCAGCTTTATCACAACACATATTCTTTTTAACCTGAATTGTAGTTTCAGGGAAAGGATATATATTTCCGAATATGAACCATTCTTCTTTGTAATCATTATATTGCATAGCCTTATTTTTCATCGTTTTCAAATCCTCTAAGAGGTTTTTAGCCAGCGGTAGGGTTCTTATACTACTTTTTGTTTTAGGACTGGATATCGTATATTTTTCACCTTTAATTTTGGTAGTGAGAGTCTTGTTTATTCTTATTGTCCCTTTTTCAAAATCAATATCTGTCCAATTTAAAGCTTGTGTTTCTCCTTGTCTAAGCCCCATATAGTATAACACTTCAAAAAAAGTATGCCACTCAGGTTCTTCAATTATAGAATCGAATTTTTTATATTCATCATATGTGAAAAAGTCCATTTCTTTTTTTATAATACCAACTTCTTTAAAATTTTCTACATATTTAAGAATGCTTTCGCTCGTATTATAATATTTTGCAGAATACATAATAACTCTTCTAAATAAGCCTAAGATTTTATTTTTGTAATTCGTGGATAACGCCTCTTTTTCCAGTTCAGAAACAAACTTTTTATAAATTCCAAGATTTATATCATTTATTTTCTTGTCTTGGAAATACATAAGATGAGAATAGAGAATTAAATCTTTTTTTATTGTTTGCTTTTTAATAGTTTTGTCTTTATCGACCTTGTATTCCAAAAATGCTTGTCCAAATGTTATGGCAGAGGTATTTGTCTCATAGTTGCCCACTTTTATTCTATATCTTGCTTCCTCATCTTTAGCCTCTTTAGGGCTTTTAAACTTTGGAGATGTGTAATCGTGTGATAACCCTAAAATGTCTTTGTACTTTATTCTAAAAAAGTACTGCCTGCCGTCTTTTGTCGGCTTTTTACTCTTATAAACTGCCATTAAAATCGCTCCTTTCTATTGAAAAGGAACATAATCTATGATACTATTAGTACATAGAAAAATTCCTTTAATTGCGTTAATGGTTTTTTCTATAGGACTTTTAGTCCGCAACCTCTACTGTTACAGCAGTAGAGGATTTTTTTACTTCATAAGTTTTTCTATATATTGGATTGCATCATCACAACTACCATTAGCTATGTATCCAATACCTTTTTTCACAGTTGCATCTACTTTCATATTCATACTTTCTAAGTTAAACTTTTGATTTTTTTCGGCTTCTTTATAAGCATCGCTTGATTTATCAAATTCATAAACTTCTAATGTACAGTCTTTCAAGATATAACCATAGCCTTTTTTTGCGCCTATCATTTCTGCAGATTTTTGATTTACTTGTAATTCTTTATCAAGAGTTTTCAAATCTTTATCTAAGCTCTCAAAAGTATAACTTGTATTTGTATCTCCGCCAGTTTTTTTGCCCTCTTCTTGCGTACCGCAAGCAGTCGCTGTTATGCATACTAATGTAACTAATAAACCTAAAAGTATCTTTTTCATAATACACCTCACTTCCTTCTCAATATTATTAAAACACATTACTGTGGTTTAACCTTATTCAATATCTGATATCTTTCTTCTAGCGATACCGATAACTTTAACAGGCAATCCTTGTACTTGTTCTATATCATAGAACGTGGTAGTATACCCATCTTCATTTTCCAAATTCAAAGGTGTTAGTGTAACACCGCTTTGGTTTATGTTAAACTTCTTAAATGTAGCGTCGAAGCCGTTTACCATAACGCACGCATCTTTGTTATTTGCATATTCAATGTCATTGGTTTGTTCGAACACTACGGTGTCACCTGGTGTGTATTTTGGCGACATACTATTACCTTTAATCTTTAAACCAAAGAACTGTTTTCCGCCTTTAGTCCACTCTCGTGGTATATCGACATAGTCGATTATCTCTTCTTGTGCCTCTATAGGCATACCCGCTCGGATAGTACCAAGAACTGGTATCGATACAGTATCAGTATTTATATCTACAAGTTCGGCGTTGTCAAATGTTAAATCTGTGCCTAAAAATTCAGGAATAGGAACATTCAATGCTTCCGCCACCTTTAAGGCGTTTTCCACTGTCAAATCCATTCCATTTTCCCAAAGAGAAACTGTAGACTGGTCAACACCAATTATTTTGGCTAAATCTTTTTGACTCATCCTTCTTTGTTTTCTAATATAAGAAAGATTTTTACTAAAGTTCGTTGCCATAAATCCCCTCCTTACAAACTACATTATAACCGTAAAAGATTAAAAAATCAACAAAAATATGAAAATACTCATTTTTTCTATTGACAATATGAGAATACTCATATATAATGGTGTCAGATTGGAGGTAGTGTGTAAATGAATTCAATTTTGATTGGTAATGAATTAAGAGCCGTAAGAAGTCGACTAAACCTTTCTTTAAGGGAAGCCGAGAAGATAACTGGTATCCGTGCTCAAAAATTATCAGTCTACGAAAATGGTAAAGTAAACATTAAAGTATGCACTTTAGAAAAGATTTTGAATTCTTATGGGTCAAGTTTGTATATTTTTTTTAAGGATATATATGAGTATACTCATAGAAAGATTAAAACATAGGAGAAAAAGATGATTATCGAATATTTAAATGATTACTTTAAAAAGAATGAGATAACACAAAGAGAAATAGAACAAAAGACTGGAATAAGTCAAAGTAAGTTGAGTATGACTTTCACACGTCAACGTAAATTGACGGCGGAAGAGTTAGTACTTATAGCGATTAAATTTGATTTAGATTTAAACAAAATAAAAGAACTACATAACAACGAATCGTCATCTAGTTCTTTCTAACAACTATAAACTGTTCTTACAAAACAGAGCACAGCGAGTTTTAAACTAATTCAGTTACTGTATTTTGTAACTTCTACTTAAAACTAGTTAAACGACATCAATAAGTAGAATTTACTCAACACTAGATGTTGTAAGCACCTAGCTGTAAAAGTATACAATATAGGAGTTTTCTTTCTCTGCTACTTCTCTAACGAGAAATAGTTCCCCATAGGGTGTATAGCGTTTCAGCAATTAGCCAGGGAATAGGGTATCAAAAGTTTTATTTTGACCACCCCTTTCTACCATTAAATGGTTAATGGCGATTTATAGTATATCAAAATGATATTTGAAAATCAAATAATTTCAATCGAAGAACTATTCGATGAGCAAATAGAAAAAACATAGGAGAAAGAAATGAAAATCATATTATTTTTATTAGGGCTAGCAAGTGCAATTACTTTTCTTTATTCACATTTTCATAATAAGTAGTACAAACACCAATTAAATTTACGATAGTACAAATAACATTGATGATAATTAAAATGGTATTTGAAAGACCGTCAACCAATATCAATGTATAACTACAAATGAAACCAACTAGGTATATATAAAATCTATGAAGCTTCTGCTGATAAAAATTACTTTTAAAAAATTTAATATATATCTCTTTAAGATAAGTGAACGTACTTGTAGCAAGTATTGTAAAAAGGGAAATTACAATACCTTGAAAAAGCCAATCAGGCATAAATAGCACTCCTTTCTAAAGGTATTATACCAAGAAAGAGAGTAAAAACAAAACCTTGCTGTAACAGGGCAAACCATTAACGCAAATAGAAAGGAAAATATATATGAAAGAAAAGAAAACACGTGACGAAGTCTTATCACAAGATTATATGTCGCCACAAGATTTAAAAATAATTATGCCATCGGTGGGAGAGCAAAAATGTCGTAATCTCATAAATGAGATACGGGCAGAAATGGAAATGAAGGGTTTATTTGTACCGCAAAGCACACCACGAGTAGCACTTACGAGTATGGTTAAAAAGAAGTGTGGTATTCAATGAAAAAGAAAAAATTAAAGTTAAATAAAAAAAGATCATTTCTTATGACGCTAGAATTTTTAGTAATAATTGTTTTTTGTGTGATTATCTTGTGGTCTTTATATCAAGCTTTAGGATATCACAATTTAATGTTAGCGTTTGGAAGCTCACTATGCGGATTCTTGATAGCGTTTATATCACTAGTGATTATAAGAGATGCAATTGAAGAAAATAATGAATTTAAAAAGACTTACAAGCCTCGACACGGAAGTAAGTCAAAGTAAATTCAAAAAAATCAAAATTTACGACTAAATAATAACACAAAGTCGTGAATTTGTCAAAAATAGGGGGTTAAAGCACAGAAAGGGAGCAATATGGCAGAAAGAAGAATGTTTGCAAAAACAATAATAGATAGCGATGCTTTCCTAGATATGCCGGCTTCGGCAAGGTTACTATACTATGATTTGTCTATGAGAGCAGATGACGACGGCTTTATAAATAGCCCCAAAAAAATAATAAGAATGACTGGTGCATCAGAAGACGATATAAAGATATTAATTACAAAACAATTTGTTATTCCGTTTGAAAATGGAGTAGTGGTAATTAAACATTGGTTCATACATAATTACATTAGAAAAGATACTTACAGCGAAACTCAGTACAAAGAACAAAAATCTTTATTAACTCTCGATGAAAACAAGGGTTATAGGCTAATCGATACGGTTCGTGGACGTCCCGTCGACGGGACGTCGACACAGGTAAGGATAGGTAAGGTAAGTATAGTAAATACATCATCATCTACAGATAGTAAAGACACTATAGTAGAGACTACCACGTCAAAGGTTACCACACCAAACAAGAATGATGATGAGGAAAAAACTATATTCGATTTAGTAGAACAGGCATTTGGTAGACCGTTATCACCTGTCGAGTTCGAAGAAATAAGCAAGTGGGCAGACACTGATTTAACAAGGCACGCGATACGAATAGCAGAGTTAAATAGGGCTACAAGAATAAGTTACATAGTTACCATACTACGTAATTACGAACGAAACGGCATTAGAAGTACATCCGAAGCCGAAGAGTTCGACAAAAAGTTCCAAGGTAAAAAGAATACCTGTACCATCAGTAACTCTAAAATACCCGAGGGACACAAGATAGGAGATGTCATTGAAAAGAATGGTCACACTTACTTAGTGACAAAAGATGGAGAGGTGCTATATGACAAATGAACCCCAAATAAATCTTGAAAACAAATTTTTAGCACTACTAACGCTTTACACTGATAAAGTGATAGACGCTATACAAATAAAATCATTTTACTTCACAAACAGTATTAATCAAAAGTTATTCAATTTATTAGTTAGTGAGTATGAAGAGAAAGGTATAATCGACGTAGATTGTATAAATAACAAGCTAGAGAGTAGCGAGATTAATCACTATGCTAACGTAGTATCTAGTGATATATCGTTGAGCGATATATTACAACATTTCGAAGAGATACAAAGAGAACTATTTGTAAATTACAAGAAGAGATTAACAGAGGATATCTACTCTAAATACAAAAACGGTAAAATCACATTTGATAATTATTTGAAGAAATTGGACGTTATTCAGGACGCATTAATCGAAGACGAGGACGGTATCATAACTGAAGAAGAGTTTGATAAAAATATAGATACAGAAAAGATACAAATACCATTAAATCATTTTGAAAAACTAAATAAAACTTTAGAACTAGTTCAAAACGACTTTTTAGTTGTTGGAGCAAACACAGGAACAGGCAAATCAGGATTCTTGTTAAATCTCATGAACGACCTCATAAACAAGTATCAGTGCATTTATTTCAATATGGAAATGTCGAAGTCTACAATTTATAAAAGAATGATTTCGATAAGGGCAGATGTTCCGATTAAAGATGTAAGTAAGCCTAGCACAGAATATCAAGCAAGTTTAGTGAATAAAGCAAAAAAAGATTATATAGACAACAGAGTTAGAGTTATACATCAGATTTCGGATATAGACGAAATTGAAAAGTTTATAAGACGTCGTAAGAATAAAGAACAGAAGCATACAATAGTATTCTTAGATCATTTGGGACTTATACAAATTGGAACAAATAAGTCGTTATATGAACGCATCACTTGTGTTATGCAAAGACTAAGACATGTCTGTCTTAAATACGACTGTACAATTATCGCGGCGTGTCAGTTGAATCGTTCGTCATATGGAGCAGAACATTTAGATTTATCGATGCTTAAAGATAGTGGAGAAATCGAAAACAGTGCATCAAAGATTATATTGTTATCGAGATGCCAAGATTTTGACAAAGACTGTTTAGAGCCAGAAATGTTATTAGATGTATGTAAAAATCGAGACGGGATGTTAAACAAGATAGTAGCGATATATCATAAGACAAAACAAACATTTGAAGAGAAAGGATTCTAATGAAAAAAGAAGATTTAAAAGCAATACAAAGACACTTGTTAAGTTACATGGTTTATCTAAAAAGCAAATCATTAAGTGAAACTAATCCTGAAGAATTAGTAGAGTTTGAAGTAGAGATAATGTCTATCAAGAAAAACATTCATCAAATCGAACAAATCTTAAAAAGGTAGTCTATGACACAATGTGAATTAATATTGTTTTATTTACATGAACACGAAAGCATTACAACTTATGAAGCATACACAAAATTATTTATAACAAGATTGCCATCGAGAATTTACGATCTAAAACAAAAAGGCTATAAATTCGAAGAACGGTGGAGTACAAAGAAAAATAAGTATGGTCGTCGATGCCAATTTAAAGAATATCGACTAGTTAGAAAAGAGGAAGATTAATTATGATAAAACAACCATTTGAAATCAAAACAGTACAAAAGAAGTATAGAATGCTTATAGCAGGTTTTCCCGGAATAGGAAAAACGACAATCGCATTGTCTGCGCCAAAGCCACTACTCATAGATGTAGATAAAGGTTTGGATAGGGTAGCAGTTCAACACAGGACAACGTTCGACCAACCGTTGAATTACGAGGAACTCTTAAAAGACTTGAATACAGATTTAAGCCCTTACGAGACTATTGTAATCGATACTGGCGGCAAACTGCTAGATTTAATGAAACCATATGTCATCAAACAAGATGCCAAGAACGGTCAAAAGGACGGCCAAACGCTATCAATGAAAGGTTACGGAGCCGTAGGACGTGAGTTCGCAAGATTAATGGATTACATTGCTTATACGTTAAATAAGCATGTTATCATCGTATTCCACGCGAAAGAGGATAAAGACGGCGAAGCGACAAAGTTGAGAATACTTATCGAGGGTGCTACTAAAGATAATGTTTGGCAACCTATGGACATCGGAGGGTTCGTTGAAATGTACAACGGTAAACGTACAATCGGATTTGATAACTGTGAAAGATACTATGCGAAAGGTACTCACGGAATTAAAGGCATACGCGAGATACCAAATCTCGACGATGGTACACCAAATGTCTTTATTACAAAGTTATTCGAGGAGATGGACAATAATATCGCTCAAGAAGCAGACTTCTATGAAGAGGACAGAAAACAGTATGAGAAAGTGATGAATGATTTAGCACCTAAAATTGAAGAAATGACATTCGAGACAGTCCACGATGTACTAACACTTATCAAGACTGCACCACATAAACTTACATCTGAAAAAGAACTTAAGCATATGTTCACGGACAAAGTCAAAGACCTTGGTCTTATTTGGAACAAAGAAACTAAAAAATATGAGCAACTGTCGACAAAAGAGACGACTGTTGAACCGATAGTTGAACAAGTAGAAGAGGTTAAAGATGACAAAGTATCTGATAACACCGAGCCTACTGAATAGTTGGAAATATGCTATAAGCCCTGACAATGATTACGGTAACCTAGAAGACTTTAAAAAGGTTCTCTCTAGGGAGCCAATCGAAGAAAATGAGGCTATGAGGCTAGGATATGCATTCGAAGACTTTATGATAAAGAACTATGAACCTACGAAGTACGGATGCTATCAAGTTAAGGCTTATAAAGATATTGAAACCGAAACTGGTACTTACGTATTATACGGTCGATTAGACTGTCTCAAAGCAGGAAAGATATACGATTATAAACATACTGGAAGTTATGAGGTAGGTAAGTTCTTCGGCTCATATCAAACCCATGTGTACTTCGAATTAGTGCCTGAGGCTAATGAATTTGAATATATCATTTGTAATAACTATGATGAGGGAAAAGAATTCAAAGACTTAAATATCTTTCACGAGAACTATTACAGAGAAGATATTAAAACAGACATCAAACAAGAAATAGACCATTTCATACAGTGGTTAAAAACAAATGAATTGTATGACCTATTTTGTGAAAAATGGGAAAGTAAATTTTAAAGAAAGAGGAAATTAAAAATGGAAACAAAATTTAAAATAGGGGATAAGGTTAGGATCAAAAAGGATTTGAAAGAAGGTAAAGGATTTACTATATATGTGAGTAAAGAAATGGCAAAACACGCAGGAGAAATCAAAACTATTCACAAAATTATAGATGATACTACGTACGTTTTAGATGTACCACGTAATGATAATTATCTGGAATGGCATTTTACAGAAGATATGCTTGAAAAGTGTGTTTGCTCACTCAATGATTTACAATTTGGAGACGTACTTACACTTAGAAATGACGAAAGATATGTATATGCGAATGGATACATTCACGGAGAAAGAAATCATTATCATTGCAGTGGTGAAAATGTTGAAGCGTTTTTTAAAAAGGATTTAACAAGACAAAGTAAAACGAAAGAATATGACATTATCAAAGTCGAACGTGCAAGGCAGACTGTCTATGAACGTGAAGAAGCAAAAGAGATGACTGTCGAAGAGATAAGTAAGGCTCTCGGCTATGAAGTAAAGGTCGTGAAGTAATGGAAATTCAAAAAATCTTTATAATATTGGCAACAGTCATAACAATTATCGCAATGGGACTTCCTAAAAAATACAAATGGGTATCTGTAGGATTGCTACTAGTTGCAATCACAGTAGTTGTAGCGGGCATAATTGTGTCGGTGCTCTTATGATAAGCACACAAGAAATAGGTGCAGGTTCTTATCCTGACACCCCTGAAAATGATATCAAAACTTTCGAAATCGAGACTGAAATCTCGGCTAAGATGAAAATCGTAGTCTATGCAAAAACTGAAGAAGAAGCGATCGAATTTGCGGAAGAAGGAAAGAACGATGATATCAACGATATTTATGATATTAAAATTGAAAATATTGAAGAAATAAAGGAAGTGAATTCGTGATAAAACTTAAAAAAGGCGACTTAGTTACTTATCGAAATGGACAAACAAACTATGTGAATCACGTAGATAAATACAACAAATTTTATGATGAACAACTAAACAACAAAGAGTGTCGCATACTTGCGATAGTAAAAGTACAAAGATACGTTAAGTTCTTATGCTTTTATAAATTAAAAACAATTTGGGAAAGAGGATATATTAAATGAACGATAAAATAACAATTACAAAAGATGGAGTAGATACAATCTACGTAAGAGAAGATAAAATAATGCAAAATACAGGAGTTGGGCTATATAGAGACTTTAAGTTTTGCGGTCTTGATTGGCAAGTAATCGATGAAGACGCCGAAACGACTACGTTGCTAGCGAAATTTTGCTTAAACAAAGAAATTATAAAAGAAGTATTCGCAAGTGATGAATATGATAGTGATTATGATGTTAAATTTAGCGACAATTCTAGTGAATGGCGATGGAAGAATAGCATAATTAGAAAAAGACTTAACGATAAGTTCTTAAAAATGCTCAATAAAGAACAGTTAGTTCCTATGACAACCACAATTTGGTTGAATGGAGAGTCTAGTACTACAAAAGATTATGTAAGATTATTGACTTTAGATGAAATTCAAAGATTGCCAAAAAGTGTTAAAGAAAGTAAAGCACAATATTACTTTTGGTCGCTCTCGCCTTATCGTTTCAGTAGCGGCTATGCTGGTGTATTCATTGTGTATACTCCCGGTTATCTCAGCTATAACGATGTGAGCGGCAGTGGTGCCGTCGCGCCTGTTATCAAACTGAAAAACTGTACACTGAAAAAGTGTGAATAGAAATATAAAGCTAACTGAAAGACAACTTTTTGTCTTTCTAGCTAGCAGTTAATGAAAGGAAAAAACAAATATGAATAATGTATGCTTAACAGGAAATATATGTTTTACACCCGAGTTAAAACAAAGCAACGGTCACAGCTACGTCTCCATGTCTCTTGCAATAAACAGGCCTAAAAACAAAGATGGAACAAAAATCTCAGATTTTATTGAATGTATATTTTGGGGAAAAACTGCAGAAGCATTTGCTCAATATTCGAAAAAGGGGGATAAGATTGGAATAGAAGGTTCATTAAGAACGAACACTTATGAAAAACAAGATGGAACAAAACTAAAAAAAACATCTGTGTATGTTAGTAAATTACACTTTTTAGCCAGTTTAACAACGCAGACGTCAATTCAACAAACTCAACAATCTACTCAGATTCAAATACAAAATGAAGAAAATCCATTTGAAGATTTTGCTAGTGAAGTAGTTATTAGAGATGAGGATTTACCATTCTAATGGAAACGATTACAGGAACACCGCAAGAGTTATCGATTCAATTAAAGAATTTGAAACAAGATAAGATTTATGAATTAAAACTATATTATCCTGCGCGAGGAACTCAAGCAAATCGTTATTTTCACAAATTAGTAAACGAGCTTGCGCGATATAACCGAAGCACAGGTTATGCAATATCTAACGAAGAGATGAAAATAAATATGAATCTTGCGTACGGAACGTTGGCTATCGACGATTTTGGAACAGTTCAAGGTGCTAAAGTACCACATGGCACTAATATGAAAAAATGGTATGAATACTCGAAAAAATACAAACAAGATGATGAGTTTGATTATTACATTTTTTATAAGAGAACTCACGAACTTGATTCAAAAGAGTTTTATCAACTTATAAAGGGTGTCGAAGCCGAGTGCAAAGAAGTTGGAATCAAGACACTTGATGATATAGAATTCGAACGAATGATGAAAGCTTACGAGAGAGGAGAATGAACATGAGTTTAAATAAAGACGTGTTAGGTTTTGGCAGTCTTAATAAAAATATAAGATTAGCCATAACAAAAATAAAAGACTATTCAAAATTTACATTGTATCAAGTTTATAGACATGTCAAAAATGAATATATACCTATTTACAAAACTACTTTAGAGCCACACGAATTAAAAAATTATGAGGTAATAGAGATGTATGAATAAAAGAGTTTATCATTGTTTTTTTGAGCAAAGTGGTACATTCAAAAACGAATTTAAGAAACTAGGATATGAGTCCTATGACTACGACATTTTAAATGATTTTGGAGAAACTGACTATATATTGGACTTATTCCAAGAAATAAAAAATGCTTATGATAATCAACCTAGTATATTTGACAAGATATCATCAAAAGATATGATCCTTGCTTTCTTTCCCTGTATTAGATTTGAGTCACAAATAATTCTTCATTTTAGGGGAGAAATGCATACGATAAGGAATTGGCCAAATGACCAAAAATTAGAATATGATTTGAAGCTTCATAAAGAACTTTCTAAGCTTTATGAATTGGTGACAAAACTAGCTCTAATTTGTATCCGAAAGAATATACCACTCATTATAGAGAACCCATATACTGAACAACATTATCTAACACGCTACTGGTGTTTAAAATCTAGTATTATAGATAAAAATCGTCGTGATAACGGAGACTACCAAAACAAGCCAACACAGTATTGGTTTATCAACTGCGAACCTAAAAATAATCTCATATTTGAGCCGTTAGAATATGCCGAAAAAAGAACTCACAATCATATGAAAGCCCAAGAAGGCATTAGTAGACAAGTTATGAGAAGTATGATACATCCTCAATATGCAAGAAGATTTATTAAAGAGTACATTTTAGAAAGTGAGGTTAAAAATGACTAAAGAAAGATTACTAGAATTAAATCCTCAAGAATTAGCAGATATGGTTTATAAGAGCATGACTGAGAAAGACAATCTTATAAAGTATTTAGAAGATGAGATAAAACAATGTAAAGAGGATAAAAAATATATGGAAAAAGTAATAAAGGAATCTAGTGCTTATGAAAGTGGTCTAATAGACGCTTATTATGATATCTTGGAAAGGATAAAGAATAATAACTATGACTAATTTAGAAGAATACCAAAAAGCAATAGAAAGTACTAAAAATATGAAAGTTGGAGATATTATCTTAAATAAATGGGCTGGGTATGAAGATTATAAATACAATATTTTAATCAAAAAAAGCAAAAACACTTTAAAACTTTTACGATATGTCAAAGATAAGGGTTGGGATACTAGTATTCATAAAGTAGATAAATTATTTCATGATGGTAGTCTTGCTTATATAGTTATAGGACATAGTGATTTTATAAATGTTGCAAAAAAAGATTTAGAAAGGTTAAAGAGTGGTAAGTATGAATAGCAAAGTTAAAGATTTATGTAAAAAATGTGAAGATACAATTTGTGAAAATTATAAAGGCTGTGCATTTAGAAGTCTAACGAATGAATATTGCGATGAAGTAGAAAATCTTGATAAGTATATAAAGAATTTAGAGCAATCCTTAACAGAAATAAGAGAATACATAGATAATCAATCGTACAAGGATCTGATACCCGTCGAATTAAATATAATTAAGAAAATGGTGGATAAAGCACTAGGAGAGAGTAACGAGTGAAGAAGAGCTGTTAAGACATAATCTTGACATAGAAAGTTTTGGAAAGTTATCTGTAGAAAATTTAAGCACTTGTGAAGTCTATGGTTTAAGTGGTAATTGTGGACAAAAATGTCCTAATTTTAGAGATAAGACTTGCGAAGTTTATACTGAAACATTAGAACGGTTATTAAAACAAAAAGACAAGGCTATAGATGAGTGTATTGAATACATTAAATACGAAATAGAGTATGCCAAATTGAATGAAACAAGTGATTTTATTTACAAATATTATTTGAACAGATTTAAAAGGTTATTGGAAAAACTAAAACAAGCGAAAGGTAGTGATTAGATATGATTAAAAAAGAAATATATCCTAAAACGGAAAGAGTTAAAGAAACAGGTGGCACAATTTACATCACTGAAAAGCTAGATGGCTCAAACATGTGCATTTTTAAAAAAGATGGAGAAGTATATGTCGCTCAACGTAAGAACATATTCAAATTGGACGAAATAGAAGACGTTAAGACGATTTTATACAAAGGTCTATATCAATGGCTACTTGATAATAAAGATGTCTTCGGGAGCGAATTACACGAAGGTTCGGCCGTGTGTGGAGAATGGCTCGGTGTGGGTAATTTAAAATATACGATCGATGAGTTCGACAAAAGGTTCTATATGTTTGCTAAGGCGAATGTAGATGATGCGTTTAACTTATACAACTTGGTATACAATCACGAGACATTTATATATCCATTTGAGAGTCAAACTATTCCTAACTTTATAGGTATAGTACCCGAAGTCACAGAAATAAATGTACTTCCAAACAAAGAATATTTAGATAGCCTTTATGAAAAATATCTGGCAAAAGTAAATAGGCCAGTAGAGGGTTTCGTCATCAATTACAGAAATTTGATATCCAAGTACGTTCGCATGAAGAGTGGAAAGCTAATTGAATATAGTGAAAGCGACCATAAAAATATACAGGAAGAAGGAAAATAAAATGACTTGGTTAATAGTAGGAATAATAGTTACGATAGTAGGAACAATAGGAATTATAGTTTATGAAGAAGAGTTGAATCCGAAGTGTTTATTCGGGTTACTTGGGTTACTTATAATAATTCCAAGTTTCATCGGTAGTGTACCGACTGGAAATGTAGGAATAAAAACGAGTTTTGGAAAAGTTTTAGATGATAGTTTAAGTGAGGGTGTAAATATAAAAGCACCGTGGCAAAAAATTGTGAAAATGGATTTGCGAGTACAAAAGTATGAGAATAAAGTTGCACTTGAAACGTCCACCAAGGATATGCAAGTAGTAAATAATATATCCGTATCAGTAAACTTTCAAATTTCGAGCGATAAAGCGTCCAATCTTTATAGAACTGTAGGAACTAATTATGGAACAACGATTTTAGAACCAGCAATTCAAGAAACGGTTAAATCTACCATAAGCCAGTATAATGCTAGTGAGTTAGTATCATTAAGATCTGAAATATCAATCGTAATTGTAGAAACTCTTAACGAAAAAATGGAAGATTACGGAATAACAATTTCATCAGTGAGTATAAACAATTTCGATTTTAGTGAAGAATACAACGCATCTATCGAGCGAAAAGCCGTTGCAGAGCAAAATGCTCTTGCGGCCGCACAAGAACTCGAGAAAGAGAAAATAGAAGCCGAGAAAAAACTTGTAAAAGCCGAAGCCGAGAAAAAGGCGAATGAAATGAAACAACAGACTTTGACAGATAACATCATCAAAGAAAAGTTTATTGAAAAGTGGAATGGTGAATTGCCAAAGGTTATGGGAGAGGGAAATATGATAGATATTACCGGATTCACAAAATGAACATCAAAGACAAAGTAATAGGGATAAGTAAGTTATTAGATGAGTTAGATACATACTATGATGAACTTCCGAATTTACTATCATTATATGATAGTAAAATATGTGATTTATTACATATAATCGAGATAAAATCACTAAGCGCTCCTCAAAGATGCAGAGTAATTAAAGAACTTCATAACTTGCGCCTAAAAAGACGCGAAATTAAGAACAATATGGAACTTATGAGAATTTATAAGGTTGAACAAAATAAACTTCTAGGACAGGACCATAGGCCATTCTTATTATCCGATATAGGTAAGACTGAAAAGATACAAAATTCTCGAGTATACGGTTATAGAGGTTATACCGAAGAAGAGATAAAAGAATTGATAGGAGAGTAGAATTATGGGTATATTTTTAACAAATAAACAAAAAGACGTTTCTATGGGGTATATAGGTTTTGCTATTATTAGAAGAAGCGTGGCTAAATCTTTTGATAAAAATATAAGTGATTTATACGAAAAATTATATACGCCACCTTTTGAAAAATATTCTTATGAAGAAAATAGATACCTCGATGAACATCTACCAAAATATTTAAATAAATTTTTATTTCATAGTGACTATGATGGTTATTTTGGTGTTAGAGATGTTAAAGGTATTTATAAAGAACTTTCAAAACTAAAGTCAACTTTTGAAAGAGAAGATTTCTATAAAAAATATGAAGATTTAGTAGAATTGTTTTCGCAAGGTAAGAGAATTGATATTTATTGAATGGAGCGTAAACTATGAGAATAAATAAAAAATTTATAGATAGTCACTTGGATAAACGAGTAAAAATAAAGGAGAGTGATACTATATGAAAAAAGAAGATATATTTAAAACATTAGCTATTTACAAAAAGATCTTAGAAGAGAGAGGATATATCGTTCTATATATAGGGTTATATGGGAGCCAAAATTATAATGTAGATGATGAACAATATGATATAGATGCTAAGGCAATAATACTTCCAAATCTTCACGATATTATTTTTCGAAAAGTTACAAGCACAGTTATCGAATGTGAAAATGGAAGTATTGATGTTAAAGATTTATTAACATTTTACGATGTAATAAAAAAAGGCAATTTTTCTTATATTGAGGCTATAGATACAGAATATAGTGTTGGCGATAAATATTTAAAAGATCTCTTTGGAAAAGTTCGACCCAACTTTAAGTCGCTCGTCGGTGCAATGTATGAAAAAAGAAAAGCTCTTACACACAAATTTCCAAGTAAAGAAAAAGAATTTGAAATGTTTGGATGTGATCCTAAGCAATATCATCATATTGTAAGGCTATATGATTTACTTAGTTACAATGTAGGGAATAATCTCAAACAAAGTTATTTAAAATATGACGAAGAACGGCGTAATTATATGATAACTATTAAACGTTCAATGGATGGTAAAACAGTTCAAGAGTTAGAACAAGAAAGTGATGATATAATAAATCGTGCAAGAGAATTATTAGACTATAATACTCCTAACTATTCTTATGAATACACAGATTTAGATGATAAAAAATTTGATTATACAGAAGCTCATTTAAAAGAAGTGTTACAAACTACAGAGTACAGTTATGCCGAAACCTATCGTTTGCCGGGAAAAGCAATTTCAAGGAAACATATAAAAAAATTTCCCTCACTTAAGGAATTGACTGATTGCGAAGATGTTAGGTACACCATATATGAGAGTATAGAGATTTTAGGTGGTGAATAAATGATTGAAGCAAAAGGTAAGCATCTTACTATAAAAGAGGCTAAAAACGAACTTCAAAAGGACATAAATGAATTAGAGTTATATCTTACTAAGAAAAAGATAAATTATCAAAAAACACAGCCAAAAGGCACCAATTACGATAAGATAGTTGTATCAGGCATTCCAATTACATTCGATAAGTTCACTCATTATGTAATTAAAGACGAAGAATACGATTCAAAGATATATTCTCTACAAGAGAGTATATCGAGTTGGGAAAAATATATAGTTGATGAGATGAGAAGAATATCAGAGAATAGTGATGAAATAGCTATGATAGATTATCTACACAACGAAGGATATAGCTGGAATAAAATAGATTCTTTATTTCATTATGCTCCAGATACTTCTAGAAAGAAGTTGAATCGTGCTAAAAAATAGTAAATGTCCCGTTTTGTCCCGGAAATTTTTGATATAATGGTATCGTGGAATATTGAACTTAGTATTCCATAACCCCTTTTTATTCTTTAAAACATAACAGTTTTCAGGGAGTCTGTTATGATACTTATCGCCGAGTAGAGAAGAGGTCATCTCGACTGGCTCATAACCAGTAAATCGTGGGTTCAAATCCCACCTTGGCAACCATATGTCCCTGTAGTCATTCTAGATTGTCGGTTCAATTCCGATTGGGACACCTAATTAGATTTATATTAGAGGAGTAATTAGCCTCAATTAATATAAATAGGCTTCATTCTATCCTGCTCCTGAGCATAGAGTAAAAAGGAATAAGGTTGTTAGTTCGCTTAGGAACTAGGTCTATGTTTGTTTCCTTAACAAATGAGTATTTACTAGTTCTATCTTGAATAAACTAGACTTCGCTCGTAAGTGACCGGGCAGTTTACGGAAACAGTTATCTATAAAACTGTATGCTCATTCGAACTTCGGTTCGATTTTTATTTGTAATCACAAAGAACTAACAAAAACCTCTTTCTTAACCATACTATTTATGTCACTCCTTTCAACCGATATAAAATTACTAGTTAGTTTACGTTGTGATTAAAAATAAGAATTAGAGAAAGGAAAATATATATGAAAATAGACATCTTAGGAACAAAATATAACATAATTTTAGATGCGGATATAAAAGACTATCCCAAACTTAAGGATTTAAACGGATACACTGACCCTAGTATTAAAAAAATAGTTATCGCAAAATTTATAGAAGATGATTTTGCAGTCGAAGATGGAGAGGATTGTGTTAAAAAAACTTTGAGACACGAGTTAGTACACGCATTCTTATATGAAAGTGGTCTTAATGGGCAAAGCGATTGGGCTCGAAACGAAGAAATGGTAGATTGGATAGCGTTACAATTTGAAAAAATGCTAAATGTTTTTATAAAGACAAAAGCAATTAATGAGGTGAACAAATGAAACATACAGTAGAAGCTTTGGACACATATGAGAAGAATAAGATAAGAGATTCGTTCTTACAAAGAATACCTAAAAAGGGAGAACGTTTTGAAGTAGACGATAAACGTCTCAAAATTCTTTTAGGAGATAACAATCGTTCTTTAGTATTTGTAAAAGAAATTAAAGAAATCCAAAAAGTTAAAAAGGAAAGTGATAAGAATGATAATATTGAAGATCTATAATATACTCACTCTATCTTTAATGATAATATATTGCCTATACCAATATTTTAAAACTCGAGATAAGCAAATAATCATTGCAATGGTATTCTTTATACCGCTACTACTTATGGCCATCTTATTTTAGAGGATTCAATGACAAAATATAACTGGAAACAGTTAGAACGAGAATACATCCTAAGTGATTATAAAACAGTAGCGGGTTTTATAAAATCCAAAGGCATACCAAATAACGGAAGCACCAAAAAGAGGGTTTCCGGTTGGAAAAGCAAAAAGGTACTAAAAGACGAAAAAAAGAGTGCTAAAATCATTGAAAAAGTTATTGAAAAGGAATCCGAAAAAAGTGCCAATCAAATAGTACAAATAACAGATGTAGCAAATAAGCTTTTAGAAAAAGTTGCGATTGCTACTGATGAGTTAAATAAGAGTACTGATGTGTTCGGAAAACTTCACACTAGTCAAATTGTCGATCGCGTAGAACTTAAGAAACTGACTTCGGCTCTAAAAGACCTCAACGACATTCTGGGCAATAAAACACCCGATAATGTAACAAGGGTACAGATAATTAATGACCTTCCGAGTGATGACGATGAAACTTAGTCAAATAATAGCACCGTCATTTTGGAAAACATTTAACTCTAAGAAACCTAGACAAATTGATAAAGGCGGTCGTGGTAGCACTAAAACGAGCAAGAATGCTATTAAAGTACCTTTTCATTGCTTAGAGGAACAAGAGTGTAGTGCTATCGTTATAAGAAAATATCAAAATACTTTAAGAGATAGTGTCTACAAAGAGATTAAAAGAGGTCTTAAAAGATTAGGGCTAGTTGAAGGTATTGATTACACATGCACAGTACAACCTCTAAGAGTGAAACTAAATAATGGCAATACAATCTATTTTGCAGGGGCCGATGATTATGAAAAGTTAAAAGGTATGATCGATGAGAACACGCCTATTAAGATAGTATGGTTCGAAGAATTGACAGAGTTTAAAGATGAAGAAGAACTTGAACAGATAATCGCGACATTCTCAAGAGGTAACGATGACTGGTTCATATCTTTATACTCATTTAACCCACCTAAGAATAAATACCATTGGGTAAATCAGTGGGTTAAAAAGATGCAAGGTCGTGACGATGTTCTCATAACATCTTCCGATTATAGGACAGTACCTGAAGAATGGCTCGGTAAAATGTTCTTAGACGAGGCACATAGATTAGAAAAGTACGACAATAAAAGGTATAGATGGATATATCTAGGAGAAGTCATTGGTCTTGAAGGAATGATATACAACCCTGAACACATCGAATGGGTCGGTAAAGATTATTTAGAGAAAAATAACCTTAAAATTCTTTATATGGACTTTGCCGTAGATGGTGGACATCAGACGAGTGCCACGACATGTGGATGCTTTGGGTATGCAACTGATGGCAATTGGTATCTTTTAGACCTTTATTACTACTCGCCTCACGAGAAAATCAAAAAGAAAGCACCTAGCGAGTTGTCTAAAGATGTATTCCACTTTGAGATGGCAATGTTAAAAAAATGGAGAGGTGCAATCGACGTAGAGACGATTGATAGTGCCGAAGGTGCTTTAAGAAACCAATTATATAACGATTGGGGAAAAGCATTCCATCCGGTAAACAAAGGAAAAGATAAAGAAGAGTTGATAGATTATTCTATCGACTTTTTAAGTCTTGGAAAGTTACGAGCTTTAGATAATAACAACAATTGGATATTCAAGAAAGAGATAGAAAACTATCAATGGAAAGAAGATAGTGTTGAAAAAGGCAAACCTACACCTGACAAGGAAGAAAAAGAGTTGTCCAGCATTGAAGTTTATTTCAATACTTGGGCGAATGATCAATCGTACTATTACGCAGAACACACGTGCGATATGTACCAGTATTGGGTTAAAGATAACTTGCAAAAGTTAGGTCTTAAATATTAGAAAGATGGTGATGATATGAGTTTTTATGAGAACATACAAGAAACACTAGCCAAAAAGAGCGTAAATGTCGTTATAGGCGATATATACGACTTTATGGCAATGTGGAAAGAGTGGTACCGCGGTAACGTAAATGATTTTCACTTTTATAATGTTAAACTCTCGGATGGTAGAACGGCACAGAAAGAGCGAAGAACTTTAAATATGCCAAAGAAAGTATGTGAAGACTTTTCTAAGTTAGAGTGGAGTGAGAAAATAGAGATAAAACTCGATTCGCCCGATGCTACGGAGAGATTGAATGAAGTCCTAAACAGTAAAGAAAATGCTTTTAAAGTAAACTTTTCGGAATTCTTAGAGAAAGAATATGCCCTCGGCACAATGGTTACAGTCGAATATCAAAAAGATGGCAAAACGATTATTGATTACATCGATGGGGATGTAGTTCTACCTTATATGTACACAAACAATTATATAAACGGTATAGTTACAGTTAGTCGGACTACAGAAATGGAAGGAAAGGACAAAATTTATTATACGCTCTTAACATATCACGAATATAACAATGGCACATACGTAACATTGAAGGAATTGTATATGTCAAAGAACGAGAGCGAACTTGGAAAAGAAATGGACTTTAAAAGTGTTTATCCAAACGTCAAAGAGATAGAGTCAGTTAAAACTGAATATCCACGGTTTCAAGTTTGGAAGTTGCCTATCGCAAACAATCTTGATACGGCCAGTCCGATGGGAATATCAATTCTAGCCAATCACATAGATAAATTCAAGAGTATCGACATCAAATACGATAGTTTCGACCACGAATTTATAACCGGCAAAAGAAGAGTACTAGTAGGCAAAAAAGCTATAAAAAGTGAAGTAGTTGGAGTAGATGAAAACGATAATCCGGTATTAGTAAGTTATTTTGATACCGAAGATGATGTGTACGTCGCTATAGGTGGCATGGATGACCAACCTGTCAAAGATATAAATTTTGATTTGCGTGTGCAAGAACATATCGATGGCATTAACATGGAGCTAAACTACTTGAGTGCGGGTGTTGGATTAGGAACAGGCTTTTATCAATTTGATAAAACAGGCCTTAAAACGGCTACCGAAGTCGTTAGTGAAAACTCTGACACTTATCGAACGATGGTACATCACAGAATACCTATCTATGATTGCTTAAAAGATATGATATCGGCAATCTGTGAGATAGAAGGTATTCCGTTCACGGAAGTATCAATAAATCTTGATGATAGTATTATCGAGGATACAAATAAAATAAGACAACAGGCACTAACAGAATACAATGCCGGGCTTATCAGTAAGGCTGAGTACTTTAGAATAACGAGAAAACTTGAAGATGAAGCCGTAGAAAAATACGTCACACAAATGAATCAAGAAATACAATCACAGACAATAAGCGACGGAAGTGAGTTTAACTTAAAAGAATAGGACGGTGTATAGCCTATGGATGAAAAAATCGAGAAGGCTATAGAGCCACTAATCAAAATGTATGAACAAATAGAAAATGATTTGCTTACTAAGATAGCAAGTCATTTTTCTATAAATGAAGAGTTCTTAAATAGTGACCATTGGCGAATTAAAAAGCTTGAGGAAATGGGGTTATTTAATCAAGAAATAATAGAATATCTTGCAAAGTACACAGAAAAAACTCCTAATGAGATTAAAATTGCTTTAGAGAAAATTAAAGTAGATGCTACAAATATAGAACATCTTACCTCAATGTATGAAGAGGGAAAATTGAAAATAAATCCAGAAATACTCAAAAACAATCATACAATTATTTCGATCGTAAAACACGCATATGATGAATTATCGGCTCGATTTATAGAAATGTCTTCCAAGATTGAAAAAGCGACGAGAGAGGCATATCTCGACGTTGTGGAGAGTGCATATCTTAAAATATCGATGGGAACTCATTCATACCAAGAAGCCATCCGAACGGCAATAAACGATTTAAGCAACGATGGAATAAACACCTTAGTATATAAAACACTCGATGATAACGGTAATATAACTGGAATAAGGAATTACGATATAGAAGGAGCAATTCGGCGTGAGACACTCACCGCGGCACGACAGTTGTCTAACAACATCAGTTTAGAAGTTGCGGAACAACTTGAAAGCGAATATCTATACTTATCAGAGCATTTACAATGTCGTCCAACTCATTTCGATTGGCAAGGAACAGTTATCAAACGAGAAGATTTAGTCGAGGTTACTCATTATGGAGAAATTGATGGTCTAGCTGGTATAAACTGTCGACATTATGTCGAACCTTACTTCGGCGATGCTAGAGAAGATGAGCTTAAACACTTCAATAAAGAAGAATGTACAGAAGCTTACAATCTATCACAAAAACAACGGTATCTTGAACGTGGTGTTCGAAAGTGGAAACGTAAGGCTAATATGTTTAAAGCCAACAAAGACGAAGAGGCGTTATATAAATGTAATGTCAAAGTAGTAGAATGGCAAAATAGACTAAATGAGTTTACTTCTAAAAGGGATTTTTCAAGAGAATATGTTTCTAATTATAAACAAGTTCATATTAACACAAAGCCAACTAAGAATAACATAACAATATTAAAAGAAGCGGGTATACTCGTCGATGACTCTTTAGGTAAAATGAACCAGTCATTGTTAAAAAGAAACGCCAACCAATTGAAACGTTTATCACAAAAATACGATATGAAAGAATTCTTTGAGTCAAATAATACTGTATATAATTGTACGAACGCGAATTATATCGGTGCGGTAGGCTATGACGAATCGATGACAACTATGAGTATAAATTCATCTATTAAGTATTTTAAAGATGTTGATACTATAATAGATGTTCAAAAGAAATCTATCGAAAGTAAATGGTCAATGCCTTGTAAACAAGAAAACTATGATATTTATGCGATGACACACGAGTTTGGTCATACCTTAGAAATAAAACTATATAAAACACGATATCCTTTAGGAACTAATGACAAATATATAGAATTTTGTCGAGAAGTAAAAAGTGATATAATTGAGATAGCAAAAAACAGATATCCGAAATTCGATTACGAATCGAGCCTTAGCACATATGGCCATCGTAATGCAAAAGAGTTTTTTGCAGAGGTATTCGCAAATATGGAATTAGGAACACCAAACGAATTAGGCGATGCAATGAACGAATACTTAAAAAAGATAGGAGTTTTGAAATGAGTGAAGAATTAAAAAAATTATGGGAAGAGATTAAAGAGTATGTTATTACTAACAAAGAGACTTACGAATTGGAGTTAGTAAAAGATGCACCAAAAGAGATTCAAGAAAAATTTAAAAAATATGTAAGTATGATGGATGATGAAATTATTATTCCATCAAAAAAGGATAACGCTTAAAAGATGCGTTTTTATTTTACCCGATGTTTTATCGGGTTTTATTATGCCTTTTACTTGGTTAGGCATTAAAGAAATCAAGGCGAGGGAATTACTTTGTTACCCTAGAAAAACGGAGGAAATTATGGACAAAAACCAAGAACCAGTTACTCAGACTGTAGAAAACACTGAGGTGCCAGTTACAGAACCTGTAGTAAAAACTGAAGCTAAAGGCGAGGAAAAGACTTTTACTCAAGAAGAAGTAAATGCGATGATCCTGAAAGCTCAAAAAAAGATGCCTTCGAAGGAAGAAATGCAAGCATTTAACGAGTGGAAAGAAAGTCAAAAAACCGAAGCCGAAAAGCAAACGGAGTTAACTCAAAAAATACACGATACCGAAAATGAGAACGTTTCATTAAAACAAGAAATCCAAGTCTTGCGTAGTGGTGTAAATGCCGATGACGTAGACTATGTCTTATTTAAAGTATCAAAAATGGAAGGCGATTTCGAAGATAACCTAAATGATTTCTTAAAAGGCAATCCTAAATATCTTCAAAATACTGAGGTTATAGAACCAGTCAATAAAGATACTGGTGTACCTGTGATCAAAGTGGATGGTCAAAAAGAGAGTGGAGTTACGGCCATCTTAAAAAATAAACACCCTGAACTATTTAAAAATTAGAAAGTGAGATGATTACAATGGCAAACGCTATTGGAGTAAACGGAACTCATAAGCGTAAAGAGACTTATGCAAATGAGGTACTAACTATCGCTAGAAGCGAGATGAATATTTATGAAGACTTCTCAACTGATTATGAAGTTGATGGAGCAACTGGACAAATAATGGTTCCTACGAGAAATGGAGAGGTACAATTATCAGATTACGATATCAAAAACGGTATTGAATTAACACAAAGTGCAACTGATTATCTACCTTTGCCTGTCGACAAGAACTATGCTTGTAATGAATTAATAGATGGATATGAGGCCGAAGCCGTACCTGATAACATCAGAGCACAAAGAATCGAAAGTGCTGGTTATTCTTTTGGTATGAAGAAAGAAAATTTTGCAATCGACGCTCTTAAAACTGGAACAATCAGTACAGATACAACGGCTCTTACTGAAGCAACAGCCTATAAGAAGATTGCTACTGAAATCAAGAATATGAAAAAGAGAAATATGAAGGTTTCAAATATGCGTGTTGTAGTCGATGCCGAAACAGAACTTTTGCTCTTGACTGATGAGAAGTTCGCGAACACTTCATCAACAATCGGTGCCGAACTCGTCCGTGAAGGCGTTATCGGTAAGATTAACGGTGTACCTGTAAAGCCTAACTATTTACTAGGTACAGTAAAACGTGAAGAGGGATCTGGTGCTTCTAAAGCCGACAAGACTAGAAATGTCGAATTTATCGTTTACGATAAGAGATTCTGTCAAAAATATGAAAATTGGGCCGTCGAACCTACTATTAATGAAATTAAGGATGGCAAGCATATTGGTGCAAGCGCACTTCAAGGACGTCAAGTTGGTGGTTTGATGGTAACTAATGCACTTGGTGTACAGGTTAAACTTGGTGCGGAAGTAACTGCTGCCTAGTAAAAAATGAGGAGGGATAAATGATGAATAGTTATATTAATTATGATTATTACACTGAAACCTTTAAAGGGACTTTAATCCCTCAAGAAAAATTCGAACGATTCGCAATAAGAGCAAGTAACAAAGTAAGAAACAATATTTTAAATCGTCCAATTGACGATTTCGAAACTGAAGTCAAAAATGCTACTTGCTCTATTGTGGACATTCTTTATAATCAATATCTAAATCAAGAAAAATTAAAAAATATCATAACCGGAAAAGAAAAAGTTATTTCAAGTGAAAAAGTAGGAGATTGGAGTAGAAATATATCAAATGTATCTATAGAAGATCTAAAAAAACTTAGTTCTAATGAATATAATAATGAGCTAATAGAAACTACCTTAGAGGACTATCTATTAGTTACTGGCTTACTTTATCTAGGAGTTCCTTATGTTCGATAAAGACCTAACGATAGTAAATAAAGTATTCGATAAAAAAACACGTGAAAATACATACAAAATAAGCCACGTACACGGTTTTTGGAGTTCTAGCGAGGGAATATCTATCTCGGGGACAAATCTCGTCAAAAATGATGGGTTTAAGGCTCTTATCCTTATGAGTGAAGAAGGATATGTAAATCCTAACGAATTTAATGGAGATGGATGGACATTACGCAACGATGACTATATTGTTAAAGGTATAGTTGAAAACGTATTTACTATATCAAATCTAAAAGACAACTATGAATGTATGAAAATCACAAACGTAGCAGTTAAAGATTATGGTTCTTTAGATATGCAGCATTTTGAAATATCAGGTGAATAATGAATTTTGAAATAGATGCCTTTTTGCCTAATCAAAAAGAGATTATAGAAAAATTAGGATTAGATGAAAATGGTAGGGTGCAAAGAGTTATAGATTCTTCGTTTATACATTATATGCGTCTTAAAATGCCTCAAGATAGTGGGATGATGATAGCTAACACTAAAAATTCTCAAGGTGGACTAGTTACAGTAGAGACGCCCTATGCTCATTATATGAACGAAGGAATAATGTATGCCGATCCTGTCACAGGAAAAGGTGCATTCCACGATCCTATAAGTGGTCGTTTTTGGAGTAGACCAAATACAAAGAAGGTGCCTACGAATAGGGCGTTAGAATATCAAGGCGGACCTGATAGAGGTTCACATTTTGTCGAGCGAACCATAAGTGAGAACTTCGACGATATAGTCAAAGAAGCACAGAAGGAGATAGATAAGTATGATTGAAAAGATAAGAGAATATGTGTCTACTTGCCCTTTTTTGGACGAGTTCGTAGCAATCAATGTTAATTACTTGGCGAATGACGTTAAGGCATACTCGGTTAATGAGAGTGCCGGATACAATCCTGTAATTAGTAAAGATTTATGTGGAAATCGAGAAATGCAATTTCTATTTTCTTTCGATGCTAAGTTTCACTGGAACGAAGAAGTCCAAAACAACGTCGATAATTCGATATTTTTTGAAAAGTTTAGAAATTGGTTAGAAGAAAATGACGATAATGGGATATATCCCGAAATAGAAGGCATTGAGCCTTTGTCCATTGGTGCTATTACCAATGGTTTTATTTTTGCAACAAATTCTGATGAAGCGATTTATCGGATAAGTTGCAAATTTACCTATATGAAATGGAGATGATTAGAAATGGGTAGATTTGTTAAAAGAACAGAAATAATGGCTTTCTTGAACACCACCCCGGGCGAGACTACCGAAACAATGGCGCTCGTCGGTAACGGTATGACGAGTGGGTCTTATTCTTATGAAGCCAGTGAGACAAACGAGACGTACATCGTCGATGACAACGCTACAACAATTATAGATAGTTATGCACTTTCGCTTGATGGCGAAATGAAATGTATCTTTGGTGATGCCGTCTACGATTATATCAATGGTCTTCGTAGAAAAATGGCGACTGGAACGGATGCAGAAACCACTGTATTGCTCGTCGATAAATACGATGTGGATTCTGATGGTTCATTCAAGGCACAAAAATTTAACTGTTCAATCAGTATAAGTTCGTATGGTGGAGATGGTGGTGCAACACCTACAATTGGCTTTAAAATCAACGTCAATGGTAACCCTACAAATGGTACTGTAAAGATAACATCTGGTACACCAACTTTCACAGCAGAAGTCTAACATGGGTGACTTAAGGTCGCCCTTTATTTTTTTATAAGGAGAGATTAAATATGAATGATTATATTCAATTAAAGAAAAGAGATATTTTTAAATTAGGCATCAAAGATGAAAATGGAAATCCTAAGCTAGATAAAGACGGTCATGAGGTTTTTATCGAGTTTGATTTAGAAGACATTAATTTACCAGATAATTATAGTAAGTGTGTTTATTTAGTAAAAAAAGCATCTTCCACTTTAAAAAACGATATGATTATCATTGATAAAAAACAAGATTCTAAAGGCAAAGGCTTTATGACAAAAAATGAAGAACTAAAAACTCAAGCAATTAAAAAATTTTATAATTCCACTGTTGAAGCAATGGACCTATTTTTAGGTAAAGGTGGTACTAACAAGATATTCGGAGAAGTAAGATACTTAACTATGTTTGATGATCTATCTGAAATGCTAGAGCCAATTATGCCTAAATTAAAAATAAATATGAACAGTATTGAAGAAAAAATCAAATCTAAATATAAAATTCAAGATAGCAGTGTACTGAAAAATGAATAAATATCCTGAATTTCTCGAAGTCAATTCAAAAAAATATAAACTAAATACTGACTTTCGATTTGCTTTAAAATGCGACGAAATATTTAGAAATGATTCGATATGTGATTACGAAAAAATACTCGCAGTGATTTACATTTTATTAGGTGATGAGGGACTTAAAGACAATGAAAATCATGAGGACATATTTAAATTATTAGTTAAATATTTAAAGTGCGATAAAGACTTAGAAGAATCCGATGATTATAGTGAACCATCCATGAATTTTAAGCAAGACAATGGTTATATAAAAGCTAGTTTTATGTCGGACTATCAAATAGACCTGGATGAGATAAATCTTCATTGGTGGGCATTTTTCGATCTATTACAAGGCCTAACTGAAAATAGTGTATTAAATCGGGTTCGTTCAATTCGTGAAGAACCTTTATCTGATAAAAAAGGTAAAGAGCGAGAACGATGGGAAAAACTAAAAAAGCAAGTTGAGTTGAAACACGAAAAAACTGCGAAAGAGAAAGAGATGGACAAATGGTGGAAATCACAGTTTGGAGGTGATTAGATGGATGGCTATTTAAAAATCAAAACAAAAATCGATAATAGTGGTTTTAATGCCCAAATCAAAGCTACAGAAAAGAAGTTAAACGATTTAAAGTCAACTTTAGAAATACATAATTCTGGCGCATTTAAATTAACCGAAAATGAAGTCGTAGATCTAAATAAAGAAATAGAAAAGACTACAAATCAATTAAATAAGCTAAAAGATAAACAAAGTCAATTGGATGCTAAAAACTTCAATAATATGAAAGACTCAATCGACAATATCGGTGGATCTATTACCAAAACCATTAAAAAAATGGGAACATGGGCTTTAGCAGTTTTTGGTGTTCGTAGTGCATATAATGCAGTAAGAAATGCTGCTAGTACTTTGAGTCAATATAATGAACAAATAGGTGTCGATTTAGAATATATAAGGTTTGCTATGGCAAATGCTTTACAACCAGTGGTAGAAAAATTAATAAGTTTAGCATTTACATTATTGTCTTATATTAATATGATTGCTAAAGCATGGTTTGGAGTAGATTTATTCGCTAAATCTAGTGCTAAATCTATGCAAAAAGCTGGAAAAAGTGCGAAAGAAATGACAAAAAACTTAAGCCAATTTAATTTTGATGATATAAACAAATTAGATGATTCAAATTCAACCGATAGCAATTATTCTAGTGGAATTCCAAGTTTTGATTTATCTGCACCAGAAGATGTTCCTGTTCCTGGTTGGTTACAATGGATATTAGATAATAAAGATTTGGTGACAGCAGGGCTACTTGGAATAGCTGCAGGGATAATAGCCATAAAACTCGGGTTAGAAGGTGTACAAGCTTTAGGTATAGGAGTTATAGTCGCAGAAATAGTAATGCTTATTCAAGATATAATTAAATTCATAAAAGACCCAAGCTGGCAAGGCTTCTTTAACATACTTGGTGATATTGCTATCATAATTGGTGGAATAATGCTTTTAATGGGCAATTGGTGGGGATTACTAGTTATCTTTATCGGAGGAATTGTCAAGTTAGTTGCCGAGAATTGGGATACAATCAAATCCGTTCTAGGAACGATAGATAAATGGGTATTAGATAATGTTTTAACACCGGCATTAAATTTCATAAAAGCTTCTGGAGATACAATTCTATCAATTGTACTTTTAGTAATATCTATACTAGCAGGAATTTTATCTACGGTTACTGCGTTAATCACTAATCCATTTATAATTGCTAAGGATACAATATTAGGTGTCTTTAATGGTGTATTAACATTCTTTAGAGGTTTTGTTCAAGTTGTTAAATCTTTATTTAATGGTGATATAAAAGGAGTTTTAAACGGATTTAAGACAATGTTTGCAGGTATAATGGATAGCTTATGGGCGATTGCTAAAGCACCACTTAATCTTATAATAGGAGGGCTTAATGCTTTAATAAAAGGTGCAAATAAAATAAGTTTTGATGTACCTGACTGGGTTCCAAGATTAGGTGGTAAAAAATTTGGTTTTAATATTCCTGAAATTAAAAAGCTGGCTACTGGAGGAATAATTGATGTTCCTGGTCGAGGAGTACCATTAGCAAGTAATGTAGTAGGCGGAGAAGCAGGAGCAGAGGGTGTACTTCCATTAACAAATGAAGAAACGATGGCAAGACTCGGCCAAGAGATTGGAAAATGGATTACACTCAATGTTGATTTAACTGGAAAAATTGATATGAGAGTATTATTTAGAGAATTCATTAAATATCAAAATGAGCAATCATTTGCTAGAAATGGGGCATAGCTATGGCAGTTAATATATCTACACTCGCTAGAGTTAAAAATGTAGAACATACGGTAGAACCAACGTGGGCATCTGATGCGGGAAGAAATTCTAACAGTGGTAAATTTGGTGGTACATTTGTTGGCTACTTTGATACCTTAAAAGTTAGCATAGGAAAAACCAATCAAACCGAAATGACTGCAATAAAAACTGCTATAGAACATGCAATAATTCCCGTTACGTTTAAAGATAGCGAAACAGGTGATGAAAAAACGGAAGATTTCTATGGTACAGCTATAACTGCATCCTACAACAATTTAAAAGGTCGATATGAACCTTTTTCTTTTAGTTTAAAAGCTATTTCTAGGAGGGATGATATGTGACCTACAATGAAATAATGCAGAAAGAGGGAAAACGTATCTCTCCCCGAATTATATATTTAGTTAATGACACAGAGTTTGTTATAGACCATGATGATATAAAAAAAGCTAGACCTTTTTTTAATGCTTCATTAGTCGGTACGGTAATGAAGGGGTTTGAAATAGAATGCACTAAGGAAATCCTTAATGTCGAAATTCGCTTTGAAAACATCGCTCGATTTGAAAGTGATATTCAAAAGGGTTCTTATGGCCCATATTATCTAAAAGAAAAACCTGAATATAATGCGGATTCAAAAACATATTCCCATAAATTCTATGACGGTTTTTTAAAAACGATGGTCGAATATCAGCCTATACAAATTGAATATCCAACAACGGTATTTCAATACTTTTTAAAATTATGTGAAACTTGTGGATTTTCGACTAATATTACAAGTTTGCCAAATGGCACAAAAGTCATCAAAAAAGACATATACAAAGATATCGGTTTCACCTTTAGAAATGTATTCGATGATATAGGGCAAGCAACTGGTACATTATTTCAACTCAACGATTTTGAAATAAAAAAGTGTCTTTTAGGCACAACGCCAATCGTTATAAATGATGATATTTTAAAAAATCAAAACATATCAATTGGCGTGAAAGTTGGTCCAATAAACTCTATAGTTTTAGCGAGAGCCGGCAATGCCGATAGAATATATAAAAGAGATGAAAGCCTAACAACGTGGAACGAATTCTTGATAAGTGAAAACCAACTTATGAATGATAACGATCGAGATGAATACCTAGAAGAATTATATGAAGCCTTATATGGTACCGAATATTATAGTTTTGACTTTGAATTAGTGGGCTTCGGTATAATAGATCCTTTACAAAAAATAAAGATATTAACAGGAGAAAAGGAATATTTCTCTTATATATTTAATTGCGAAGAAGAATTTACACAAGGCTATACACAATCAATTTATTCTGAACCTTTAGAAGGGAGCGAGACGGACTATTCGGCTTCGGACACTACAGATAGAAGAATAAATCAAACTATTGCGATAGTTAACAAGCAAGAAAAATATATTGAACAGTTAGTCTCCGATATGTACGAAGAAGATGGCGTTATAAATGAAAAATTCACACAAGCTTATCAAGACATAGACGGTTTTATAAAGTCCATCCAAAACTCAGGCGGTTCAAACTTAATTTATAATTCAGTAATGTTCGCTATACAAGATGGAGTTCCCGAGAATTGGACAGTAACAGGCGTCGGCGCTTTAATTGCACAAAGCAGTCCTGAAGCTTTCAATAATGGTGCTCAATCAGGGCATACATTCACTTTGCTAGATAAAAAAGTTAAACAAAGAGTATATGTAAAACCTGATGAGGATTCAATCTCTGATGAGCGAAAAACGTACTATACATTTAGTTGTAAGATTAAAAAAAATCTCACAGGAACGTGCTACGTTAAGCTTTCAAACTCCGTAGAAGAACACATAATTCAATTGGACTCCGGACAAGAGTCCTTTTATGGTGATTATGAAATAAAAGCATTATTGCCTAAAGAAAATTATTATGACATCGAATTCTACGGTTCACAAGAAAGTAATGCTACATTCACTGATGTAATGTTTGCATTGGGCCAATATAAAACTACGTGGACGCAAGCGAACGGCGAGATTATGAACACTCAAGTTGTAATCAGTCAAAATGGTGTACTTGTTAAATCGTCAGTTTATGAAGGAGATTACACCGTTATGTCGCCTCTCGAATTTGCGGGATATTCTTTAATCAATGGTGTTATAACAAAAGTCTTTAGTCTCAATAAAGACACTACTAATGTTAAAAAAATGAGAGTTGAAGATGAGATTGCAATGTCGCCTATTAAAATAGTACCCATTTTAACGGGTGATGTAACAGGTTGGGCACTTGTAAAGACAGGAAGTGATAATTGATGGGATCTTTTAATGGAGACATAGGGTTTGGAGCAAGCGGGCACTATCAATATAATTGTTTTAATGCGAAAGTGGATTTCAATTATGCGCAATCCATAGAAAACAATTCAAGCACGATAACTGATATTACAGGATATGTTAAAAGAAACTATACAGGAGCGCGTCCTTATAATTCGAGCAAAATTGCTACTATTAAGATTGAACGATTAGATGGTTCGAACAATTGGATCGAAGTAATAACTTTAAGTAATTCGAGTTCATATAACATTAATACAAATAACTATTATGCATTTGTTAGTAAAAAAGATACTGATAATATAGTTATTCCACACAAAGACGACGGAAATCAAAAAATAAGAATCACTTTTGCAGTCGATGGCAAGTTAAGTTCTTATTATCCGAAAGGTACTATTTCACAAGAATTTGATTTAACTTATATCCCAAGACAAGCAACCCTTACAGGTGCAAGTAACTTTAATGACGAGCAAAATCCGTTAATCAATTATAGTAATCCTGCGGGTAACACCGTAACAAGTCTACAAGCGTGTATTAGTTGGACAGGTGGAGCAGATATTAAATATAGAGATATAGATAAATTAGGAACATCTTACACGTTCGAACTTACTGACGACGAGAGAAATGCGTTAAGAAGTGCGTGTTCAAATTCGAATAGTTTATCAGTTACTTTCTATGTAACAACCGTAATCGGTAGTCAAACTTACTATAGTACATTAGCTAGAACAATGACGATTGTAAATGCAAACCCAACTTTCAGCGATTTCGATTATTTGGACGATTCTAGCATAAATGCTATTACTGAAAATTCACAAATACTTGTTGCTAACAAGTCACAACTAAGAGTTACAATTCTTGAATCTAAAAAAATGATCGCTAAAAAAGGATCAACAGCAAAAAAATACGTGATTTCTATTGATGGCAAAAACGAAGTGATAGACTATGCAAATGATAACGTAACATCATTAATAGGATCTATTTCAGCTTCAGGTACACGAAGATTAGAAGTTCGCGCTTTCGATAGTCGTAATAATTCAACTTTAGTATATAAAGACATAACAGTTATACCATACGTAAATCCAAACATTTATATCGATGCGACACGCTTAAACAATTTTGAAGAAGAAACAACAATCAAAGTAAAAGGTACATATTCAAAAGTTCCAATTGATGGGATTGATAAAAATACTATTTTGGATGTTAAATATCGCATTCGCGAAACTGGTAGTGAATGGGGAGACTTAACGTCGATGACTTTCACGATCGACAACGAAAAAGGCGAGTATGCTTGCAAAGATGTATATGTGAATCTTGATAATACGAAGTCTTTCGAAATCGAAATACAAGTTACTGATGCATTTGATACTTATACCTCAAAAAAATCGGTTGACATTGGTAAACCATTATTTTTCATAAGTGACAATCTCGAATGCATTGGAGTTAATTGTGTGCCACCACCAAATGCGACCCCAGGATCGATCCATTTTGAAAATGGACATAAAATCACTCCGCAAGACGAGAGACGGATTTGGACATTCACAAGTGATACATATAACTTTCCTCTTTCGAATGAATTCAATGATTATCCCATAACCGCGATTTTGGGCGTAGGACGTGGGGTTTCTTTGAAAAATGGAAAGATCATTATTGGAGATGATATACAAATTATTAAAATAAGTGCTTGTCTATTTTTAGAAGCAGTTCAGGATATATCTTATATTTGGGCTTTTGTTAGTAAAAATGGTAGCACCACTGATAATCCTAGTGCTATTTTAGGTGGCGGATCTTACTTTAATACAATGGTTTTTTCTGAAAGAGTTATGTTTGTCAAAAAGAATGATGAAATAGGAATTACTATATCTAACCCATCGTATCAAACAAGAACTCCAACCGTACGAGGTGGCTGGGCTCACTCATATATAACAATAGAAATCGTTAAATAAGAAAGGAAAAGAATAAATGGAAAATATAACATTAGGGCAAATTGCAACAGCGTTTGCTTTTTTAATTGGATTAATTGGTTCGATAGAAATGCTTATGCTGCGAGTAAACAAAAAGATAACTAAGATACTAGAACCTATCAATAAAAAAATCGATAACTTAGAATTAACTACTGATAAAAACTTCTTGGTTAGATTTTTAAGCGATGTCGAACAAGGAAGTCAAATTGATGAAATAGAATGGGAACGATTTTATGAAACATATAAACGATATCACGATTTGGGTGGTAATTCTTATATAGACCATAAAGTAAGTAAATTAAAGAAAGAAGGAAAAATTTAATGTTTGAAAGAGAAAAAATATTGAACGTAGTTTTGAATTTATTCAAAGTTAAATCTATCGTAACATTCGCGACAGTAGGTATTTTGGTTTATTTAGTAAAAAATAATCAAATAGAGACTGCGACTACTACTGCCATAATTATGATGGTATTTCAAAATTTGTTTGATAAGTCTAAAAAGGACAAAGATGAATGAGACCATTAACACGTGAAGAACAATTAGATTATCAAATAGAATTCTTAGAAGCGCAAATAAATGCGATGCTAATATATTTAGATAATCTAAAGATAGAGCGAGAGGTTCTAAGAGTTAAGAATTTAAAATTTGAAAGGAATGATAAATAATGAATAGAATAGTATTAAACGCAAAAGCAAGAATAACAACTCCATTCGGTCCTAATCACAAAAACGGAGTAGACATCGGATGGATAGGCGGAGACGGCGATAATATTTATGCACATAGTGATGGGGTAGTTACTACAGTCGTGACCGGTCGTAAAAAGAACAATAACACAAGTGGTATGGACACCTACGGCAATTATGTCGATATTAAGCACGATGATGGCTTTTTAACTCGATATGCACATTTGTCTCAAGTTGATGTAAAAAAAGGCGATAGGGTCGTCGTAGGGCAGAAAATAGGGTATATGGGAGAGAGTGGAAACACATATGGAAAACACTTACACTTTGAAGTAAGACGTCCAGATGGGTACTCTACTAATCCTACACCATATCTCGACGGAGACTTCCCGGATATGCCAAATGGCTCAATGAAAAAAGTGGAACCAGTCGTTCCGGAAAAGCCAGGTGATGATTACGAAAAGGTTGCGTTTAAAGTTGGAGACAAAGTAGTGCCTATAAAATTAATTGACTATAACGGCACTTCATTAGTCAAATATGATGAATACTACACTATCACCGAGCTAGTCTATGATAGAGCAGTACTAAGTGCACGAGGGCAAGTGTGGTGCGCTATGAATACTAACAATATTGAATTGTTTGAAAATCAATAAAAATCAATAAATATCAATAAAACTCGGAGAAATCCGAGTCTTTTTTTGTGGTCTGGTGCACAAAACTGTGTATAAGAGAAACGATTTCATACAAAAACGCCCAATATGTTTAAAATATTGTGCATTTTTTAATTTTTAATGGATTATCACTAGAGACTCGTTGTTATAACTTTGACACATTTTCGAAGATTAACTATATAAGCAAACGAACGTAAAAAATTGACTTTTCTAAAAAAACGAGTATAATACAGACATTTACATCAATTAGAAGTTTCTTCTTTTCAAATTTCATTTGGTGTGATATTATTGAGATGATAGTAAAAGGGGATTACCTAAAAAAGCTATCATTCCAAAATGCGACATAACTTTTATAGTTATTGTGGTATTCTATATTTGGTAATTTTGAGGGTAGAATGTCATCGTCTACCACGGACGAAAGTCTTAAGTGTAGGTTACTCGCAAGAGTTTCTGATGAGATGCTAGAAGTGATGCCTAGCCAAGGTTACCTTTTGCCTACCAGCAATGGTAGGCTATATTTTTAGGAGAAGTTTTATGAAGTATAGATATATAGGTATATTAGATCCAGAATTAGCAAAAAATTTAAATATAGAAGAACATAAAAATAAGCCTATTTTAGTTTTTGATGATAGAATTGACCATGTAATAGATAATCATTTAAACGATTTTGGTTCAAAAGAAAAGATTATTGATATCTATAATGAACTTCCCAATATTATCAAAAAGCCGGATTATAGTTATTATAATGAAAAAACCAAGGGGTTAGAATTTTATAAGAATATAAATGATAATGTATGTGTAGCAATAAGAATTAATCCAGGAAAAACACTTAAAGTAAAAAGTTGGTATCCAGCAAATAAAGGAAAAATAGCGAATCGAAAGAAAAAAGAACAAGAAAAAGCAGATGTTTATGAATAATTATCACCTGTTTTTTTATATATTAAACTATCTTCATCCCAACCCTCATAACATTCTTTGAAATGTCGTCTCGCTTTTTCATGCATCCAACCATCTTTAGGCTCTTTTTCGAATTTCTCGTGGCACGTTAAACAGTTAGTCATTATGTTTTGTTCGATTCCGAGTCCTAGATGACTTCTCTTAATAAAGTGCGAGTTTGCCATATTCCATGGCACAGGAGTACCACAAAAGATGCAGCAATGCTTATCGCGTTCCCAAACTGTCATTTTAACTTTTTTAGGTATCTCTGTCGCCTTAGTCGACTTGTGTTTTTTGCCGACGACGGGAGAGTGTTTTTTATTTAACGATTTTCCGTTAAATTGAACTTCAAAAGAACATTCGTGACAAAATACAGATACTCTATCGTTCTTTAATTTACAGTATCCAAATTTACATCCTTTTTCGGTTCTTATTCTCAATTTTTTACATTTCATAAACGTACCTCTTTCTAGTACGTCTAGAAGTGAAATTTGAAACACACTTGAAACACACTTTTACTAAAATTTACTAAAATTTGTAATAAATTGCATTTTATAAATACCCATTAATAAAGGACTTGATGAACATTGAATATAATCGAGTACTTCTTCTCGGGGACGCCATTTTATAGTAATTCGCACAATTCTTTTTATCAATTTTATGTAGTATAATGTAGATAGAAAAGGAGAGTGTATCATATATGAAAAAGATAAAACTAAAAGTTGATAGCACAGATTATAAAATTATCATAAATGCGTTAGTAGAATTTGACACAAGTTTGTGCATTAGAATTAAGTAAATACAATATAAAAGTAAATACAGTATCACCATCTTTAACGCTCACACCATTGGCAAAACAAAGTTATACTGAAGAAGAAATAAAAGAAACTGCAATGAAAAATCCAAGTAAAAGATTAGGTGAATGTGAAGATACAGCAAATGTAGTATTATTCTTATTGAGTAAAGAGGCAGATTATATAAATGGTGAAAATATAAATGTAAATGGTGGAATATTATTAGTATAAAAATGGAGGGAAAAATGAATAGAGATTTTGCAGAAGAATGGTTAAATAAATTAAAAGAATATTGGTTTAATAAAGATATTGAAAAAGCAGTTTCTTTATTTACAAAAACAACTTTTTATCAAGAAACTCCATTTATGAAACCTTACACTACTATTGAAGAAATTAATCAAGAATGGCAACATATAAAAAATGAAAATATACAAGATATTGAATTAAAAGTATTAGCAATAGATAACAATACTTTAATTGCAGAATGGTTATTAAAACAAAATAATCAAGATTTTGATGGAATATATGAAATAAAATTCAACGATAATTTAGAATGTATCTATTTTAAAAGTTGGGAAATGTTAAAATAAAATTTATATATAACTAAACAATAAAAAAGGAGTAATTATGAGTGCAATAGTTAATTTATCTGGAGAATGGATATCATCTTTTATACAAAACAACAAAATATATAATGAGAAAGTTAATTTTGAACAACAAGAAGATAAATTAATTGCTGATATTATTCTTAATTATGATAATGAAATTTGTAAATATAGATTTAATGGAAAAATAAATAAAAATATAATAAATGGAACGTATGAATTTATTGAAAATAGTGAAATTGAAAGTGGAACTATTAGTTTGAAAATAATAAATGAGAACTTTTTATATGGTGTAGCTACATATATTTCAGATGATGAAAATTCAGATGATATAGTTCAAAGTCCTTATGCTTTGTTTAGAAATACTAACAATAATTTAGGAACTTTTAATTTGTGTAGCAATTGTGTGGGGAAAAGTGCTACTTGTTGCTGTAATCCTAATGTAGATTCGCCTATGATATTACCAAAAGAGGCAGAAACTATTTCCAAAGATATGAAGATAGACATAGAAAAATTTGCTAGTAAAGTAGATTTTTCTAAAATGCATAATGATTATACATTAAAAGATTTGTATCAAATGAAACGACAAGATAATAGCAACAAATGTTATTTTTACAGAGATAATAAATGTACAATATATGAAATAAGACCTATTGATTGTAGAATATTTCCTTATGATATTAAATTAGAAAAGGATGGCAATTATTATTTAGTTTATTACAAGACAAATGAATGCCAAATTCTAAATGAAAATATTAAAGACATAAAAATGGTTTCATATAATACTAGATTATTTTTAAGATTATTGTTGCCATATATAAGAGAATGGTCTGACAAATATTGTTGCTCACATTTAACTGAAAATCACGATTATGAAATAATTTGTAAAATAGAGGATTTATTTTAATATATTTGAAATTGAATGGAGGAAAATATGAATAGCAAAATAATAATGTTAGGAACAGGAAATGGTGGAACAATGGATTTATACAATACTTGTTTTGTGATACAAAATGAAGTAGGTAATTTCCTTGTTGATACAGGTGGTAGTATTGAAATATTAAGAAGATTAGAAAAATCAAATATAGATTATAAAACTATAAATAATATCTTTATATCTCATAGTCACACGGATCATATTTTAGGTTTATTTTGGTTTTTTAAAAGAATAAGTAGATTTGTTATGTGTGGTCAAATAACAGAAAGAATAAATATTTATTGTAATGAAGTAGTTTGTGAAGCAATAAAGGGTGTTGCTAAATATATTCTTCCAGATAAACTTATGAATGCTATTTATAGTAAAGTGGATTTTATTATTTTAAATGATAAAGATACATATAACATTAATGGAATTGATTATGAATTTTTTGATATTCAAGCAAAAGGAACTAAACAATTTGGATTTGAATGTAAATTAAATGATAAAAGATTAGTTTTTCTTGGTGATGAAACATTAAATCCAATTATGTATGATAAAGTAAAAGGTGCAGACTATGTTATGCACGAGGCATTTTGTTTAGATTCAGAAGAAAATATTTTTCACGCTTATGAAAAAAATCATTCAACTGCAAAAAGTGCTAGTGAAGTTATGAATAAATTAGATGTTAAGAATTTAATTTTGTATCATACAGAAGATACACACGGTATAGAAAGAAAAAAATTATATACTAACGAGGGACAAGAGAATTTTGATGGAAAAGTAATTGTTCCAGAAGATTTAGAAGTAATAGATATTATTTAATAATGTCAAGGTAATAGGAGGTAGTTAGTTATGAATTTATACATAAGTGGAAGTAATAGAAAGCATAATAGTTATAATTTTTTAAAGAAGATAAAAGAAGATGAGGATGTTTTATATTCATTAGATGATTTAAATATTAAACATTGTATTGGGTGTAATGCTTGTCAAAAAAATGAGGAAAACAAATGTATATTAAATGATGATATGAAAGCGATTTATGATAATATTGATAAATGCAATAAAATAATTATAATGTCGCCTATTTATATGAATCATATAACAGGGATACTAAAAAATGTTATTGATAGATTTAATCCTTTTAGAGAATAAGAGGCTTGTCAAAAGCTTTTTTTTATGATACCATGTATTTGTCAAGGAAACTTGCATAAAATAAAAAAGGGAAGTCTTAACTCTACTAAGTTGAGCACTCACCACTATTGTGTAAGCACTTTAATCCAAGAGATTGAGTGCTCTTTTTCTTATATAGGTATCTATTTTACAAAAGTAAAAAGTAGGCCAATTAGTAAGAAGATAATGATGATTAAAGATAGAATTAAAAAATCCTTCTTATGCATAACTATCAGCCTCCTTCCTTATTAGAAGTTGGCAAGCACTCAACAGTTAAGTTTCCCTAAGTAAATTATAGTATATAAATCTCTTTAAAACAAGCGAGCATATAAAAAGATAAAATAAAGTTCTTAAAGTCCTTTTGGAATATAATAGAATTTATTATGCTTGTGTCAATAGTCGGGTATCGAAAGCTCAAATTTTCTCGAGGCACCATATGAAGATCAAATAAGCCAAAACAGCTTTTTTATTTAGACAAATTCTGCTCGAGAAAACCTCTATAAAAAGGGATAAAATTGTTTCCAAATCTACCTTTTTATGATATAATCTCTCTTATATGGAGGGAAAATTATGAGAAAAAACGTATTAGCAATAGTAGGTATATTGGTCGCAGTCGTCGCAGCCATCACTTTGACAATCATCTTTTTACCTAAAAACGAAGAAGGTCCTAGTAAAGTAAACAACGTTACTAAGAAAGAGTTTGACATCGAAAGTGAAAGTCTCGAAAGTTTCAAGTTCATGAAAAGAATGGACGAATCGAATCTTTTCTACTTGGGATTGGATGCCGTAAGTATAGACGGAACTGATATGCTCGAATATTTGAGAAGTAACGATATAGCCGAATTGAAAAAGAACTTCAACAAAGTGGAAACGTACAAAGACGGAGGTTCTCAACTATATACCTGTGACGACGACAAGAAGTGCGACACGGATATCAAAGCATTGTTCTGTAACACTACGACAGGCGATAAAGACGTCTACCTTGCTCATAAAGATATAGACTTGAATGCCGAGTATTGTGACAACACACCAAAAGACGATGAAAATCAAGAAGATGAATAATCGAGTAGAGAGAAATAATTAAATTATTTCGCCCCTCTCACACCACCGTACAT
>CAOJEC010000007.1 GCA_948433885.1 uncultured bacterium
TTATACCATATTTTTCGTTTACTCAAAATTTAGTATAAATTGCTAAACATTATACTACATAATGTTCACTTTTTACATGGTTTCTAATTTATGTTCTTTGACACGAATCGATTCCTTTGATACAATTTATTAGAGGTGAATACATATGACTCCGTTAAAAACATCACTTTTAGAAATCAAAAAATCCAAATTTATAGGTTTACTTTATCACGTCGAAAGTGAAAAAGAAGTAGAAGACATCTTACGGGAATTGAAGTTGGTCCACAAGAAAGCTCGTCACATTCCCTATGCTTATAAAATAGGTGCTCGCGCCAAAAAGACGGACGACAAAGAACCATCGGGAACAGCAGGACTTCCAATTTGGAATGTTTTAGAACGTAATCAGTTAGATCAAACTCTGATCGTCGTCATCCGCTATTTTGGAGGCACAAAACTCGGTGCAGGCCCTCTTCTAAGAGCATACTCGAACGCAGCCAATGCCCTGTTGAAAGATTAGTTCTTTCTTTCCACGATATAATAAAGATTCTCATGATCTCTTACATAGTCTATTTTCCCGACTATTCCGTAGATGAATACCGCGATACCCTTTTTTAAAAACTTCATCACCAATTCATCGGTCGCAACTATGTCCAAAATACAAATCATGTCGTAATCGTAATCCACTTCCGAATTCAAAACATAATTCAACACTCCACATTTCAATTTGGGGTGTTTTTTCTTCAATCTTTTTATCAGTCCATTATCGAAACTCATGAAATAAGTTTTGTCGTCGACACGATCGAGAAAAGGTTCTAAATCCACTTCGGTCTTCAATTCTACGATCTTAAATAAGCCTGGAAAACTGGTCAAAACATCTTCGAAAAGTGGAATTTTGCTAGGCACATCCTTGGAACCGAAGTTGTACTTTGACAATTCATCGTAAGTCAAATCTCTAACGAAACCATGCCCATTCGAGACACGATCTATCGAAGCATCGTGAACGACCACTAGCTTCCCATCCTTTGTCTTTCTGACATCGAACTCGATGCCAGAAAATTCATTATTGGCTGCATTTTTGAATGCTTCCATAGTATTTTCTTTAATAGATGAGGTTTTATAACCCCTATGTGCAATTCTTTTCATATATAATCATATGAAATACACACGAATTATTCTATCTTTTAGGTGTCATAATATAATTTTTATAATCTGACAAATGTTCGTTCGGCTCGATTCCTAAATCCAAAATCCTTCGATAATACTCTTCCATAGGCAATCGCCAATCTATTCTCATCAATTTTTTAAGCAAATATAATCCCTTGTCTTTGTCTTTTTTATAAGCATCTAGAAGTTCCAAAGCGATCACATATCCGACGACATAGATAAACATCGTAGAAATATTCATATTTAACATATCGGCAATAGTCTTACCTTCACAGTATTTAGAATATTCCGAATTCAATCTGCCAATTATATTTTTAGCCTTTTGACTTCGAAGTTCCAACCAAAAATATAATATACCATCTTCAATCAAAGCATTTCTTCCTTTTATTACAGTCATATTATAATACTGCTTTCTATAATCCAAAGTAGCATCCTCGAATTCTTTAAAACTTATCAAATGTTCCATACAAAGAAGTTCAAAAAAGATGCTTACAATTTCTACAAAAAGATAATTATTCTCGTACATTTTCATATCGAAATTCGTAGAAAAATGTATACTATGCCCATATTCGTGAACTAAATCGAAAATATCTTCTACTACGCCATATCTTTTCATACGAATGTATGTCTTTTTTCCATATGGTAAAAATATAGATTGTGGCGAAGGCGCAATTTCCATCAACCTATCCATACTCAATAATTTCTTTCTTCTCTTATAATTAGCTCTAAACAATGTGTAAATTTCCCTATCAGTACAATCTTTATAAAATCCATTCACTATGTCTAAAAAATCAGAATCACTCAATCGGGGAACCGAAATATAACGGCGAGTTCTTTCTATCGGTCCACCTACTACGATAGGACTAGCCAAATATATAAAATCTCTTATACTATCTGACATTTCATATTCTTCTTCCAATGCTCCCAAAATATCAATTTCATCCTGTTCATCATCGAATATAAAATTCGCTATTATTTCTAAAGTTTCTTCGATCTGTTGTCTAGCCTCGCCTTTGGTACTTTCCTTCAAAACCAACAAACGATTGTATTGATCATTAAAGTGTTCAACATACCATCTATTTTCTCTGTTTACTCTATTTTTACCCAAGATTTTCATCCCCCTTCTCTAAAAGATTAGTTGTTTAAATATTTTACACGAAAAAAATAATATAATCGAGACCTTTTTCATATTACAATAAAATAAAAATATATGAATTAGTGTCCATATATTATTTATATTTATATTATGTTCGATAAGGATTTTCCATAGTACCATCACCAATTAAACTATTTGCATATTCTGAGTTAAGATTGATGACTGGTGTAACTCCACCGCTAGTATTAACTGAAGTATTGTACAGAGCTCCATTTGGATAAAGAACAAAAGCATGAGAATTTTGACCACCAAAAGAATAAGGTGAGAAGGACCAATATACTATATTTGGATTATATAGATAATAGCTATTATTTATAGTTCCAAACTTTCCCGACCCTGCCGCTACTATTTCATCGGCTGTTATCAATCCTACAGGATATGTTAATGCTCCGTTTCCTTTATTCGTGTCATTCACCGTAAAAGCGTCGTTCTTCTCTGGACATTTGAATGTTGGAGTACTCGCTACATTATTCCATATTCTTGTTCTCGTAGTTGCCCCGTATGTAGTTACATTCTTTCCATAGCCTAATCCTGTGTCGCCTGTATATCCTGATGCTTCTCTTCCCGGCGTAGTTCTATCACTACAAAAAAGTGTATCTGATACTGCACTTCCATATCCAGCATCTTCTATATTCGTCTTGTACCATGCATCTACTACCTTCTTGATTGTAGAATCTTCTATATTTGTTTGGGCTTGTTCTTTACTTGTACTCGCAACAGTACCTGTAGGTCCATACATCCATCCTACATATTTCGCATCACTAGTAATACTACTAAATGCTTGCCCTACTTTGATAAACCTTTCTGCATTGTTCGCTCCGTTTGCATAAGCTTGTGTTCCATTATACATGATTCTCAAGGATCCGTCTCCATTGACCCTGATAATTCTCCAATAGAATCCTGCAAACTTGACGTAGTTATTCGTAACTGCCCCTCGATAGTAGTAACTTGTTCCATAGTCGTCTTCCATTTCGAATACGCCTTCATCGGTAGTCGCTGGTTCATCAAATTCGTTTTTAACCCCTTGAGAACTAGCTATAATGTCTTTTACTGTTTCTGAATTTATATCTTCTACTCTGAACTTCGTATTGAACGTAGCATTTAAATCTGCATCTTGATTGACATCGATCAGATAATTTAAAGTTATTTCTAGTTCGTAATAATATGTTTTACCTACTGGTATAATTAAACTGCTTGCTAAGACTTTCTTAGAAATTTCTTCAGCTTGTGGTACATTAGTTTTGTTTACAACTTCAGTAAAAGTTCCATCTACTGTCTCACTATAGGAAAGAGTATAAGTTAAGCTTCCTTCGGTGTATGTATTGATCATTTCATCGAAGAACATCTTAACTCTAGCATCGGCTGTACCGGTATTTTCGATCGTGAACTTCTTTGTAACCGATTCACCAAAATTAAGTTCAGCATTTAATCCTAAATCGTTATCACTGAATTTCACACTTACAGTTGCTGTATTCAAAGTCGCATCCATCGGAGTAACTTCTCCCATCGCGGTGAAATATGCGTATGATACACTTCCTACAATCGTAAGTACTGACGAGATCGCAATCAGTAAACATAACATTCTCTTCGTTCTCAAGTTCATAATTAAAGCCTCCTCTCATATAGAATAGATTAACATGAATTACCCAAAAAATTTGTAGCAGAAATTATCACTATAGTTAGATTTTATCTATTCTCTACTATGATTACATTATACAAGATATGTTTTATATAAGCAAGTGTTATGCAATCTCATCTATTCGAATGCAAAAAAAACATCGAATCATCTCGATGTATCAAAGTCCAAACAACGCCAATATTTTAGGACCACATATTATTACAAAAATCGCCAATCCACAGAAAGTCATCACACAGGTTGCTGCACTGCAACAATCTTTTGCAATACGAGCTAACTCATTGTATTCCAAAGTGACCATATCGACGACAGCCTCGACAGCCGTATTGACGAGCTCGAAAGCGAGTACAACTGCCAAAGTGATTAGTATTATTCCCCATTGAGTAGGAGATATTTTTAAAAACAATCCGAGTGCTATACCTAAAACCGAAAATATTGCATGAAGCCACAAACTTTTTTCGTTTCTATAAGCATAGATCAATCCATCTATCGAATATTTCGTACTGTAAACGATCCTTTTGATACCAGTATATTTACTTTTATTTCGTGATACCTGCATTCTCTAAAACCTCTTTCTGTAAGCCGAACATGACGGCTTCATCATCTTTGTTCATATGATCGTATCCGAGAAGATGAAGTAACCCGTGAATCGTCAAAAATGACAATTCTCTTTTGACACTATGACCGTACTCAGTTGCCTGCTCGACCGCCTTGGGAATCGAAATGAATATATCTCCTAATGCTTCTATTTCTTGTTCAAAATTGTCTTCCGCATCGTTAAGCGCAAACGACAAGACATCGGTCGTTCTATCGACACCTCTATATTTTAAGTTCATCTCGTGCATTTTCTCATCTCCGATGAAGATTATAGAAAATATTCCCTCGACGCCCAATTTATCTATAGCTAACCTCAAAAGATCATCCAAGTACGAATAATCTTCCTCATAACCGTATTCGTTCGTTATACTGTATTGTTCCATTAAATCTTGACTCCCCACAAATTGCAAACATAGACTATTATAAATATGATGAAAACTACTGTCAATATATTATAAACTATATCTCTTTGCAAAAACTTCGGAAGATGTCTTTTGATCGCCGATAGACCGATGAACAACAAGAATCCACAAATTCCGCCGACACAGTTCAAAAATATATCGTCGACATCAAAACTGCGTCCGATGAACATCTGAACTAACTCGATCGTTAAACTCGTTATGAACGTTATGAGAAGAGGTCGGTTTATCTTTTGAGAATTCAAATAGGCACTTATGAAAATTCCGAACGGTAAGAAAATCAAGATATTACCTACGACATTCCAATAGAAGTACTTACTACCGAATTCGTAACGCATGATTTCTTTGAAAGGGATGAAATTGTTGCCTATACTATGCACATCAGTATTTGTAACTAAACCGAAAAGCAACAAAATGTATATGACGAAAGCCAAAGAAAAGAATTCTTTATAAAGCACGAAGCGTTCGCCCTTCTCCAAAATGTAGTTTATTCTGATTGTCGTCAAAACTACTACGAAGATCAACAACATCGGCCAAGCACTCATCACCAAATTGAAAGCCTCTCTTTGCAAACCCATTTTACCGCTCCCTTTCATTCTGCCTTTTCTTCGATCATTTCCTCCGGATCAACCTGTGCTTCCACACGGTTGCTTATGATTTCTTTCACCGAATAAAATACTTCAACACTAATTATACTATCATATGAGTCAGTTTGCAAAACATTTTCACTAAGTATTTCCGATTGAGAATCTAGCTTTATCATGAGTTTTTCTCGAGCTTGTTTTAACGCTTCTTCTAAAGCCTCTTCTTCACTGTACTTCAAAGTTTCCTCTTCGTATTCTTCAACAGTTTCCTTATATAATGCAAATTTGCCAAGAGAAAAAATCTTTTTCTTCGAAACATCGTAATCATCAAAATGTATCTTGAATACTCGATTGTACGTCGAGCCGAACTCGAATCCTACGTTTCCTTTCTTCTTGCCAGTAAAATTCTTGTTCGTGTGTTCTATCGGAATAGAAATTGCCACCCTGTACCACGTATTACCGAACACCTCTCCGTCTCCACAAACGTACGACTTTGTCGCTTCGTTAAACGTTATTTTGCCGCTTATCAAGATACTGTCCTTTTTGACAAAATCGTTAGGAGCGACGACCATTTGTCCCTTTTTAGCAACACCACTCAATACTATGGAATCTTTCGTACTTACAACATTACAATATTGAGGATCTTGGACCGGCTTGGTAATTATACGTTCTTCGACGCGTACTGTGTACTTCATTCCATCATCTACGATTTCCAACCACTCGATATTCTCGGGATAATCATCCTTTATCTTTTTCTTGATATCTTGCAATTCATCGAAGGATTTTTTGAAAGAAAAAGGTTTGATTCCATGATCGTAGAGTTCATCTTCGATGAGCACGCGTACATCTTTATTGGAGTGTATTACTTCGACTTGAACGACGACTTTAGAAAACGCTACCATCAACACGATAGATAAAATAATCGAAAACAAAAAATGCGAGTTCATTTTGACAATTTTAAAAAACTTTTTAATACCCTTATACGAGACGATTTCTATGATATCACTATCGAGTTTTTCCAAATCGGCAGAATATATAGTATAGATGTTTCCTTCTTCACTATAAGTTATATTCAATATGTCGATATCCCTTTTGCGTAGATAATTGATCGCGTATCTATCATAGCCTGGTAGACGTATCGAAACTTTATTCATTTTTCATAATCACCTTCACCCCGATTACCGATCCTCTTATCAACAACTCCTCTTTGGTCATTTTGACGATTGTCATACCGCTTCCTTCGACGACCATCTTCCTATCCACCAAACTTACGACCATTTCCTTTTCATCAGAATATTCCAAATACTTGTAATTGAAAAAATACACTCTGTCGTCGTAAAGGCAGACTATATAATCTTTATCGAAAAGATAATTGACGATATTATTGCGTATGTTCATATACCCACCGATAAAGTATATGATTTTCAGTCAAAGAAAAAAACTCTTCTAGTTAAGAGTTTTTTGGTATATCGAAAGATTCTCCTCTAAGTACATCTATTCCAGTGCCAATTGTCGCTGTATTCAATTTAGGTAAATCCAAGTCATCGTCGCTTTCGCTGACTATTCCATTAGGTTTTACTTCGAACATCTTAGTTAACTTGCTATCCAAGACGGGTATGTGCCGTATAATAGCTGTTCTACTGAAGTCTTCTACTTTGATATCAGGCAGCTCGGTTTCTTCGTAACCATAAATATCTTTCAAAGACTCTTCTTTTCTCTCCTCGACAACAGGTCGAACTTCTTCGATGATAGGCAATTCTACTACCTTTTCTGCTGGTTGAATAATCGGTAGATCGATAGCTTTATTTTCCTCTTTTGGAGATTCAGCGGGCAAACTGAATTTGAAATTGCTCAAGAGTTTTTCTTCTAAATCAAAAATGTTAGTATCTTCATCATATAAAGAAGAATTGTCTTCCACCGGATTGACCGTCGATTCTATTATGTCCGGTACAGGCTCAGTAAGACGATCTTCCATAGAGAAGACGATCGGTTCTTGCTCTATAGTACTAGTCGTATCGGCCGTATTTATAATAGATTCATTTGCTTCTTTAGGCTGTAAACTGAATCCGACAGGATCGTTCGCTTCCTCGAAAGTTTCCATTGGTTGTATATCGAATCCGACATTTTCCATAGAAACACTAGAGTCGACCTCAGGTTTCATATCGAATCCTGTAGGTTTCGATTCATCTTGAAGTTGCACTACGTTCAATTCTCCAGTGACTTCTTTTATTTCCTCCAACGTTGGAGCTTCTATCTTGTAGTCTTCGAAAGATGGTACTGACTCAGTATGAGCCTTTGCCTCGATTTCAGGTATCGTGAATTCTTCGACATTTTCTGAAGGAACTTCCAAACTTACTGCGTTGTCAGTCACGACTGGTACTTCCACAGCTTCGGGAGTAGCTTCTATCTTGACTTCTTCATAAAGAGGTGCCATGGAATTGTTGTCATTTTCTTCCATAACTTTCAAATCGACCTGAGTCTTCAGCAATTCTTCTTCCTTATCTTTCATCGCTTCTTCTTTATCGGCTTTTTTACCTAATAACAAGACGATTATAAAGAGAATGACCAATACTCCAATTGCCAAACAAAGCCCCAGCATAATCGGGTCATCCATTATAAATTGAAAGAAAGCACTGATTGTTTTGCTCATATATTGACCACCTTTTTTTCTTCTCTTCTATCATAATAAATTTTAACACACCTCTAAATTTAATGCAAGAAAAAACAGGTCCAAACACGAACAACCATTCGATCGAACGTTGGACTTGTGCATAAGTACTATCTTTTTCCCCAAAAAAGACTACTTTTTTCTAGTTTTTTCTTTTTCCAATTCGCGAGCTTTCTTAGAATATACGCATCCACAGTAATCTTGTCTATACAAATCGTATTTCGAAGAAAGTTCTATACTTCTCTTGTAACCGTTTTGTTTTTTGAAATCGGCCACCAAGAACTTTACTTCATCGGTTTCAAAAGAAAGACCTATCTCATTGATCCAAGAAGATACCTTGTGAGGACTAACGGACAAAGTAGTACCGAAGTAATCGTATCCTAGCTCCTGTGCCTTCAAAAAAGTATAACGTATTCTATCTTCGTAACAAATGCGACATCTAGGACCTCTTTCTACATCGTTCTCGTGGCCTTCGACGATCGCCTTATAATGCTCGTTGTCGTAGTCTGCATCGATCATATTTAGAACATTGTCACTAGAAATAGCGTTCAAAAATTTTTTTTGCTCATTCTTTCTTTTCTCGTATTCTTCTATTGGCTCGATATTCGGATTGTAGTATAAAACTGTTATATCGAAGTACTCCTTGAGTCTCTCTATGACTGCACTTGAACAAGGAGCACAACAAGTATGAAGCATGAGTTTTGGAACTTTATCCAAAGAAGATATGATTTTTTGCATTTCCTTATCGTAATTCACATCATTCACCATATTCCGTAAATATATAATTATCGTAATCGCAATCGAAATTGTAAACACCCAATTTATCTATACTGGCATATATCTTTTTGTAACGATTCAATATGGACATGTTTCTATTGTTGATTATGACCGTATTCCCGTCGTTCATATCCATGATGAAACGCTCTTTATCTATGTAAGTTCCATTTGCAGATGTTGTCGGACTATATTCGATCTCGCCGATAGAACGTATTATATCACCATCTATGCCAGCAAGTCTATCGACAAATTCTGAAAATACATCTTCGGGCACAAAGTTGATCAAAGTAGGTAGACCGTACAAATTCGTTCCGTCGACAAAAGATTTATCACTCAAGACGATCGACGACTCACTCGAATAGAAGAAAAGCGGTATATTTTCTTCGACGACTATCTCGATTTGGAATCCGAGTCCCCTCTTGATTTTACAATTTTTTATCAAAGGATCACTCACGACATCTTCACACACTTTTTTAGATTTAAACCCGAAGTATTTGACACTTTCGTTGAATCCTGCATTTTTTATTATTTGAGCATCTTTCACATACTCATTTCCACTGACTTTGACAGTCTTGATCTCGACTTGCATCGCAGCTTGAAAGAGAAAGAAAAAACCCGCACAAATAGACGCCAAAAAGAAGACACCTTGCCATCTGAGTCTTCTTTTCACGACCTTTTTAGTTTTTGTGCGTTTATTATCCACTAATCTATCATCCCTTTAATCGTTTCGTAGATGACCGTACTGCTGTCATTCTTTTGCATCTTAGAGAGATTCAATCTCATATTGATTTGTTTTTCTAAATTGTTCAATATATCATCGATTTGATGTTTCAAAATGTTCGTCGTAAGAGCCGATTCTTCGATCATCACACTAGCCTTGTTATTCGCGACAGCCAAGGCATTGAAAAATTGATGATTATTGGCTACGTACGGACTAGGAATCAAAATCGCTAATCTTTTAAGAGCAATTATCTCACTTATCGAACTAGCACCCGCTCTACTGATTATCAAATCGGCATCTTTCATCAGACCCGACAAATTTTCTATATAAGGCTCTACGAACACATTATGAGAAAATTTATTTTTCTTGAATTCCTCATAAGAATTTTTCCCTGTGACATAGAGTACCTCGTAATCCTCGTCATCGATAGAATTCAAGAATTCTAACATCTTGTCGTTCACAGAAGTACTGCCTAAACTTCCTTGAACCATCAAGACGAATTTTTTGTTTTCATGAAGTCCATACTTCGTCTTAGAAATCTTCGGTATGGCAAGTGCCCTTTCACTGCAAGGATTGCCTGTAAAGACCGTCTTCTTCTCGTCGAAGTAATGTATCGAATCTTCGAAACTTACACCTATTTTGTCGACCATTTTCGAAAGCATTCTGTTAGACTTTCCAGGAATCGAATTTTGCTCGTGAATGAACGTCTTGATTCCCAAAGACTTCGCCGCCATGATGACGGGAAAAGTTACATATCCCCCCGCGCCGATCACGACATCCGGCGAAAATTCTTTCATGAGTTTTTTCATCTGACGTTCGCATTTCATGACCAAAAACAACACTTTCAAATCGTGCAAAATGTTTTTGGATAGGCCATACATCTCTATGCCGACATATTTTATTCCCAACTTCGGCACTATATCTTTTTCCATTCGAGTAGTCGTACCGACATAGATGAACTCACTTTTAGGTTCCATTTCTTTTATTTTGTCGATTATGGACAAGGCAGGATAAATATGTCCACCTGTCCCACCGGCCGTTATAATTACTTTCATAAAAATTTCTCCCCACACTAATTATATAATAAAATGTAGTAAATTAGGAGAAAAGTATGATCACTTTACAATGGAAAATGCTCTCAAAGCCAACTCTTCTCGATCAATTTCGTCATTTTGATACATATAACATAGTATGTCGCCTTCCCTGATATGGTCGCCGATGTGCTTGTTTATGACGACACCTACTCCATAATCGATCGCGTCGCCCTTCTTCATGCGACCTCCACCCAATTCCAAAGCCAGCTCTCCTATATCGGATGCGCTTATGTCTTTAAGAATTCCGTCGGTCTTAGATTTGACTGGCACCATTTTTTTAGCCAATTCGATCTTGTCGATGTTTCCACCTTGTACACGCACAAAATCCATAAATTTTTTGTATGCACTTCCGTCGTCCAATACTCTCTTTACTTCCTTTGTCGCCCTATCCAAATTTATGTTTTCGACTCTGCTGTAAAGGACACTTCCGAGTTCGACGACCAAATCTCTTAAGACTCCCGTCTTGCCTTTTAAAACATCCATCGCTTCTAACACTTCCAAAGCGTTCCCGACATTGTCCCCAAGAGGTCTACTCATGTTGGTAAGAATTGGAATGACCAATTTATTGTAGGCTTTACCTATATCGATCATCGTGTTCGCTAGTTCGACCGCTTCGCTCTTCGTCTTGATGAGTGCTCCACTTCCGACTTTTAAGTCGATGAGTATGTAATCTGCACCGACGACCAACTTCTTACTCATGATCGATGAAGCGATCAAAGGAATCGAAGAAACTGTTCCGGTCACACTGCGAAGATTGTATATTTTTTTATCCAGTGGAGTGAACTCTTCAGTTTGTTCACATTCGGTAAATCCGACTTTGTTCAAGCATTCGATAAACTCATCTTTAGAAAGGTGAACTTTAAAACCTGGAATACTTTCCAACTTATCGATCGTCCCACCTGTGATGCCGAGTCCTCGTCCGGAAAGTTTACCCATTTTGAGTCCCAAGGATGCCATCACCGGTCCCAATATTAGACTAGTCTTGTCACCTATTCCTCCTGTCGAGTGCTTGTCGACCATGACACCTTTGACCTTGTTCGTATCCATAGTAGATCCACTTGCGATGATCAAATCAGTCAAATTGAGAGTTTCTTCGAAAGTCATGCCGTTTATGGTGATCGCCATGAGCAAACTCGACATTTGATAATCCTCGACTGTCCCATCGTTGTATCCCATAAAAACTTCTTTGAGTTCACTTTTGGAAAGTTCCAAACCAACTCTCTTTTTTTCGATAATTTCTAATACACCCATAATCCTACTCCTTCAAAAATTTCGTATCTTCGGATAAATAATCTAAAAAATCACAAAGAAATTCCAAAAACCCATAACTTATATACAAGAGTGCCAACATGTATCCTATCATACTTATGCGGAAAAAAATGTTGATCGCGACCAATAGGCCTATCATGACGACTACACTCGTCGAAGAAAGTTTTATAGTAAACAAATTAACTTTCTTGACATAGATTTTTTCTAATGAAATGATCTTTATAATCGCGACCATAAAAGTCCACAAAACCAAAGTCAACGATAAGACTATATTGATGTCGTAATCTCTCAAAAAGAAACCACTAAAAGCACAAACTCCCGCGGCAAAGAAAAGACATAATGACTCCGTAGACTTTTTACTTACAAAATATTCGATAAGTTCCAATCCGGCATAAATGCTCATCAAAGTATAGAAAACTACCGAAGCATTCAAAGACGAAACATGTGGAAACACGTAGATTATGAAACCCAATGCGATCAAAACGATGTCAATGATCAACTGAACGAGATAATGTTTCTTCACTATGCCACCCCTATTCTCTACTAAAATGATATAATTTTTTTAAATCGTTGTCAAATAAATCGGGATATTTCGGCATACTTTTCTTGTTTTTTACATAATGTGTGTTAAAATAATGAATGAAAGGAGTTATATTATGGGTTATGCAATGATCATATTGATCGTCATCATTTTGGGAATCATCTTATGTTCTATCAAACAGGTCGAAGAATACGAAAGAGGAATACTCTTCACATTCGGTAAATTTTCTAGAATTTTGAATCCAGGATGGAACATAGTCTTACCGATTGTTCAAAGTTTTAAAAAAGTCGATGTTCGTACAATTGCAGTAGATGTACCTGAGCAAGACGCTATTACTAAAGATAACGTTTCGATCAGAATAAACGCTGTCATTTATTACAATATCTTCGATGCTTCTAAAGCAGTCTTGGCAGTTCAAAATTACTACTATGCAGTTGGCCAACTTGCTCAAACGACTATGCGAAATGTTGTCGGAGAAGTCACTTTGGACGAATTATTGGCATCGCGTGAAAAGATAAGCGAAAAGATCTGCAAAATAATCGATGAAGCGACTGATCCTTGGGGAATCAAAGTAGAAAATGTCGAATTAAAAGACATCAGACTACCTGAAGAAATGCAAAGAGTGATCGCCAAAGTGGCCGAAGCTGAACGTGAGAAAGAAGCAGTTATCACAAAATCTATCGGTGAAATCGAAGCAAGTAGAAACTTGGCCGAAGCCGCTTCTACGATGGCTAGAACACCTGGAGCATTACATCTTAGAACTCTAGCAACTATAAACGATATTTCATCAGATCAATCCAACACGATCATATTCGCTGTACCGATCGAAGTCCTTCAAGCCTTCGGAACAGGAAACATCAGCGGACAAGATATCGTAAATAAAATTACAAACAAAAAATAAACGAGTCTCCTCGTTTTTTTTAGTGGAATTGTAATTTAACTGTGCCGATCTTTTACGACCTATTAAAAAAGAGATACTACATCTCTTTAAATAGTGCATCTTTATAATTGTAATAATATTGAACTCCCGAAACAACAGAAAGTATAGTAGCAATTATTATGAGAGCATCGGCCACTTGAATATTCAAGAATTCGAATGGCATATTGTATAATAACTTTAAAGATACTCCGCTCATCATACAAATAGTTTTGATTTTGCCAGCCATACTTGCACCGACTGCTTTACCGCCACTTTTGCCAGCTGCCATTTTGATCGAATCGACGAATGTGTCGCGCGTAATGATTATTACAGGAATGGCCATAGATATGAAACTATCAGCTGCCAAAACGATCAATATTCCATTTACCAAAATCTTATCTGCAATCGCATCCATAACTTTTCCAAAATCGGTTACTAGGTTATACTTTCTTGCAATGTGTCCATCTAAGAAATCGGTTAGACTAGCAATTATGAATATGACTGCACAAATGATGTATTTTAAACTGACTTCTAATCTTCCCAATACTAGAAAAGTCGGCCATTCGATACCCACTTGATAAAATGGAAATATCATCATTATCAAGCACAATATAGATAGTATGATTCTCGTCACTGTAATTTTATTAGGTAAATTCATTTTCTTCATTTCTAACACCTCACGATACCTGTTTTATTGCCCATATGACTGTGACCGCGGACAATATTATTATGACTATGGCGATGATGATGTATTTCATCGCTTGCGATTGCTCTTTGGGTCTCAAATACGGACTTACCACTCTGATATCTCCGGTCTTCTCTTCTTCGAGCATTTGTCTTTCTTTCTCTTCGATCTTTTTACCTAAATCGTCGAGTGGAATCTTCGATGTGTATTCGAACATATACTCGTTGAAGTCGTCGATTACACGAGTAGGATCTAAGCCCAAATACTTAGCATAAATCTGCAAATATTCTTTCAGTTTGAAGATGTCTTTGAAACTACCTATCGATCCCGCCTCGATTTGTTCTAAGGCTTCGATAGGAATATTCGTATCCGAACTGGCTTCATCCAAATTGAGCCCTGCCGAATTACGTGCTTGTTTGAAATCGCTTCCTATTTCATTCAAGAGCATTTCACTTCCTTTAATTTTTAAATAATACTTAGTAAGCCTTGTTCTGTACCCGAAGGTGACAAACATTTATCTTTGAGGGACGAACCCTCAATCCCGAACGAAATTCTCATTATCTCATCCGAAACTCCCCTACCAAAATTTGGGTTTCTCACTTGCGGGGTTTACCACGTTCCACTCTCACCGTTTCCAGTGAGCCTCGTCTCTTTGGCACTTTTATACCTAATAGAACCACGAAAGGTTCCCTCGGAGCCGTTATGCACAAGAAGTGCATACCTAGGGTTATTTGTTCCCCTAGCACAATCATTACCAACCATCACAGGTTGAGTGAGCAAGGACTTTCCTCAAGTAGCCTACACTACCAGCGTTTGTCTTTCCGTACTATTCATTTTTTCCATAGACTATCTTTTCCAAATTTGATAGTCTTCTAAGCAAGTCGACATTGTTCGAAGAAAACTTTGAAGAACTATTCTCATTTAAAGCTTGAAGATCCGCCTTCAATGTCCTGTTTTCTGCTTTCAATCTGCCGTTATCCTCCCTGAGTTCGCAATTATCTTTTTCTAATCGTTTGACAAGTCGAATGAATTCGTTGTAATCTTCGATTATAATATCCAAATACTCGTCTACTTCTTTGGGCCTATAGCCTTTGGCATCGAATTTAAACTCCTTTTCCAAAATGTCCTTTGGCGAAAGATTTATTTCTACTTCGTACATACAATTCACCCTTCTTACACGTTACATTTTAACGGCTTTTTCTCCTTTTGTCAAGACGTCACCTTTATTAGATCTCCGTTTAATACATACACCATTCTGCCATTGTAATTTACTAGAGAATAATTATCCGAAATGCCCGTTCTCGTCAAGACCGTTCCCCTCGGAATCGTGCCCAATTTATTTGGCATATCCGTAGTAGGACCTGTTCTCATAGTCGTCGTCCGAACTGTTTTTACTGTCTCTTCTACATTGTTAAAATAAAGTGAAGGAGGAGAAACGTATTTCGGATTTGGAACTATTTCATTTTCGGAATTGACATAAGTGAAATACGAAACATTCAAATCGACATTTCCTATTATCCCATCGACTCGTCCAGTGCTCGTGTATTGCCACATATTGTAATTACCTTTGTAGTTTGTTCTTTCGCCCCAATGAGCCAACCAAATCAGTTTGCCTTCCAATTTTCCCGTATCGAGCATATAACTCAAGGCATCGTGATAAGAATAGACCATCGTCTCATAACCATACGATCCGACCGTCTCGGTGAATGTGAGAATATTATCTGTGATTGTCGAATAACTCACTCGCGACAATCTTCCTTCATCGAAAGATTCGATATCGTATACTACAGGATATGACAAATTGTAGTCTTTGATGAGATTGACAGTAAATTCTGCTTCTTCCAAAGCTTCTTCTCGATTCTTAGCCGTGCCAAAAAAGTAAACGCCTACTCGCAACCCGGCCTTCGTCGCACCTTCTATATTTTGCCTAAATTGACCATCCTCGATCACTTCATTCCCGTGAGTTTGTCTAAAACCACATCTTATCATCGCGAAAGATATGCCAGTCGCACGTACTTTCTCCCAATCTATCCCGCCTTGCCACTCCGATACGTCGATACCATAAGACACTCCATAAGACAAAAATTGTTCGCTTATGTCCGATACTATCGAACTATCGAATGTCAAAGGTATCGTATTTGGGCCAAATTCGTATATGAGATCTACTCCATCGGATTTGACTTCCTTTTTATAGAAAAGGAACAAATTGACACACAAAAAGGCTATTATAGAAAATACGATAGTCAAAAATGCGATTGTTGCTATACGGACATTTTTTGGATTAGAAAACCATTTTTTCAAGAACTCCATATTTCTATCACCTAGTCTAACTAGAAGATATTATAACAAATAATGTCTAAAACATAAAGTGAAATCTATTTTTCCTCATCTTCGTTTTCCAAAGTCTCGATCAATAAAATTCTCTTGGCATAGTCGATATCCTCGATCATGTTTTCCAAATAAACATCTACTCTTGGCATATTATCAATCCTTTCTGAGATTTATTTTTTCATAAACTAGACACTTTTTAAAGCCTTTCGACAATAAATCTCTTTTCTTTTTCGATAAAATACGTTATTATAAAGTTGGTGATAATAAATGAAGAATAATGTAGGGGTTTTATCTAGGCCGAGCACACGAAGTGCCAAGAAGCCAACTTTTCTAGTGTGTCTTTTGACATTGATGTTGATAGTAACTTTCATCTTCACTTTGAAGATGTACGAACCAGTCAAGAACATTTTGGTGACAGGTGGAATTTTTGTCTACCCGTTCACGTTTTTGATAATAGCGTATATTGCTAAGTATTATAGTTTTAGTGAAGCAAAAAAAAGCGTCTTTATGAGTGCAGGTATGTTTGCCATTTTCTTCTTACTCATAATGTTATGTCTCATTCCATCTGCTAACAATGCCACAGCAAGTTACAACTCCGTAGTTCAATATATCTTCGCGAACAATTTTTGGACGATAGGAAATACACAAATATTTTATCCTACGATGGGTCAGTTTTGTGGAATATTGATCGCCTATATTTCTTCGCACTTGTTATATGCATCAATTTACAACGCAATTCATAGATATACTATCGATTATTTGGCAATGGGTCTAGGTGCTTTCATTGCAGCCATTGTCGATAGAGTAGTTTTTGTACCGATCTTACTATTGGAAAACTTACTAAACGGCAGCAACGAATTCGACTTCTTCATCAAATGTTTGACGAGCGAATTCATCGCTACGATCGTCTTCACTATGTTGGCCATTGCAGGTTACATTGCAATTTCATTGATCAAAGAAAGTAAAAATAAAAAGACTGTATAAAAGTCATCGTCCGATCGGGGCGATGACTTTTTAATTTCTAAAGAAAGCCTTTTAGCAGATGTCATACTACATACACGCATCTGACGTACTTTCTATGTATTTGAGGTCGATGACCTACAGGAGTTAGATTTGTTACCTTATTCGTCGATATTTTCATTCGATGTTTCCTCTCATCATAAGCATATGCCGATGACTCTCGGTGACATTAGTACAAACTAATCTTAACAGGTAGCTTGGTCGCGACGGCACCACCGTTGTTCACATTGTTGTTGTTGAGGTTGCCGTTGTTGTTCACAATGAATACATTAGCATTGTTATAGTTATAAGGCGAGAGCGACCAACTCGAAAAGTCACCACACATTCATGCCAAATAACGACACACTTAACAAGTACGCACATTATTCCAACCTAACCCCGCACTTATGATATTACATGAAAAAAGATTTTACAATAAAAGTTATATAATTTTTGACTATCTTTTTATAATTTCTTAGATGTTATTATATCCTTTATTTTTAAGTATTTATGGCATTTTTATTTTAGAAGTATTCACATATATTTTTATAATTTCTTATATTTTGGCTTTCAAAAGTAGTAAATTGGTAGTAAAATTCAGAAAATTTTTAAAGTATTCTTATAAAATATAAAAAAATACTATGTAATGTAATAGTATCAAAGTATAATCTTATAGGCGAGACTAGTGGCATAGCCACTAAAGTCTTCGCCATAATAAGGTATAGTATTACCCTTATTATGTAGCATGAAGCATGTAGCTTTATTTAAAATTAAAAGAATACTATATTATTTTTCTCTATTTGATATTTATAAATTCACTATTATTAATATGATTTCGCATTTCATAACCATTAATATGCTTTTTAGGTGCAGTGTATTTATATATTTGAATATTAGATGGATTATAATCAATCGGGATTAACTCATTAGTCACTGCACTTTTAATAAAATTGTGTTTAAAGTCTTCCAGTAATTTAGTAATATTATCATATTCATGTATACCACTATAAAAACAATTTTTACCATTAAACATAGGTTCAAACCAATAGACTTTATTTTTATCGTAAAATACTAAAATAGTATGGCTAGGACAACCTTTATTATCATCATACGATAGATAATAAGTTTCATATTTTAAAGAAGTCATATTTTCAAAAAAACATCTAGATAACTCTGTCATATCCCAGCAAATTCCTATATGGCTTTTTAACAATTCGTTAGGTGATTGTAAACTATAAGATTGAGCATCATTAATTCCATAGTGTCTATTTCCATCTTTATCAATCCAACCATACTCAAACTTATTTTGCATATAAGTAAAAAATTTAGCAATATTTGTTAAATCATTTTCAGTAAAAATCTTTTTATAATCCATATTAATCCCTCAATATAATTATACTTTATTTATGTGAAGCGGTAAATACCCATATTTTCAAAAATTTTTTTCTCTCTTCAAAAGTAGTAAATTAGTAGTAAGATTACTTAATTTTTTTGTATATATCTCTTAAAATAAGGATTTTTAATTAAAAACTAAATTTTTTATTAAAAATCTTTTTTTATCGAATCAATATTGTCTTTTGGCCCATCTACTTTTTTCGTCTTCTATTCTTAAATCCTCGTAGAAAAATTCTGCTCCATTACCTTGAAAAATATCTAGCATTTCTTCAAAATCATTGGATAGTTTATACTCTTTGATTTTGTCGATATCTACCCAAAATACTCGTCCTTCCTGAGTCGCTTCGATCAAAGTTCCTGTAAAATCACAAGTCTTGAGTAAGAAAACTATATATCTTTCCTCTTTTTTATGATCGTACCTATCTTTGATACCACAAAATTGCAAATTCGAGACTGTCAAACCAGTTTCCTCTTGTACTTCTCTGATGGTCGAAGGTACGACTGCTTCGCCGAGTTCTAGTTTGCCACCCGGAAAAGTTATCCCGTCCCAATCATTTTTTGTTCTATCTTGTACAAGTACTTTATTCGTCTTCTCATCGACGATCATACACATATTTGTCAATTTAACTTTTTCCATTTTAATGATTCCTTTCTAAAATGAATTTTGTTTCATTTTGAGATAAAATTCAATTCTAAAATTCTCTTTTTTTCTTCCGAGCTGATTTGATACGAATCTCGTACTTTTCTGATCGTATATTTGATGACATGTTCATTGAACTTGTTCTCTTTTAAAAAGACGAAAGTTTCCTTTGGAAAAGAAACATAGAGAACACAAAGCAGCCACGCCAAGCCCATATTGGCATAATACGAATCACTTTCGAATCCTCTTATCGCATTGAAAATATCGTTTTTATATTCTTTATCGACAAAGTAGTTCAATAAGATGACGAACCCTACTCTATTTTCGAACTCTACTTCACTCTCGATCAGCTTTTTTGCTATTTCGAAAAATCTTCCTCGATCGCTTTTGATAACTTTAGAAGCCGAGATGAACGAATCGCACGAAGACCAATCGTCGATTGACGGGAGATATCTCCAAAAATATTCTTCATATTCACAAGGTGATGTGATATTGGCAATAACTTGACCTTTCAAAAATTTTATCTCGAATGTCTTTTCATCGTCTATTTCTAAAAAGTTTTTCCAATCACTCTTGTATATTTCTTTGGCAATCCTTTTAAGTGTCGGTACATTTACGCCGAGCATTAAGAAATCGCCAGGAATGAGCCCCTTTGAAAAATTTTTGTATTTTTCATTTGCTAACCCCATTAGATATGTTTTCAAATCATCTATAGAATCCGGCCAAATTGCATCTTTAAAATTCATACTAAATTGTATTTCCAGTGTTCAGAGACATTTCTTCGTTAGTTAGTCCAATTTTCATACTGACTTTTACTTCCCTCAACATAGAAGTTACGGTACCTCTATAATAGTTTTCCAGAGCATCCATCGCTTCCATCGCGACGTGTTTATCTCCTGTACTGAGTTCAGCACATCTCTTTTCCAAATCGTAAAGTGCATCCAAATTACCCAAAAAAGTATCGTATCCACCACTGTAATGCTCATCGATCACTCTTCGAAGTTCACTATCATCCTTCGTTACTTGCGCAGCAAAGATAATATCTTTCAACTTCAACATATCGGAAATGACACCGGCCGCTAAAACCGAAAGAGAATGATTTTGTAAATCGAATTTTTCATCGTAACATTCGCGAGTAATAGCCAATTTATTGTAACCACTCAAGCCTTCTTCTAAACCGTATCCACGACATGCGACATTTTTTCTTTCTATCGATTCACCATTTTGAATGAGTTTATCGACACTGACACAAAAACCACGTCTCGTGACAAGAGTATCTCCTTCTATCGAATGAGCATTCAAGTGTGAGGTGATAGCGGTGGTAAATTCTCTTGTCAATTCGGCTAAAAACGATACTCCGCCCGGCACATATTGCATATTGATAACAGCCAACTTTTTGACTACTGTTTTTCCTTGTTCGTCGCGTGCCAATTCGAAACCGTCGCTCGTTTTGATGATCATAGGTTCTGCCGCATAGGTTCCTTCGAGATTTCTAATATCTATCCCCGACGGATGTTTTACCACATTAGAAAGTGTCATTCCTTCTCTATCTAATACATCTAAAACTGTCTCCCTGACTCCGCTCTTTTTATATTTATCGACTGATACGACTTTGGTAGTTCCGATCACATCCAAGATGACACTTAGATACTCAGTACCCAATTGTTGTTCTAAATCTTGTGCAACCATCGCAATATCTTCTGCTAATTCTTCCGAATATCCAAACTTTTTCATCAACTCTTCTTTAAATTCGGCCAACAACATACCATTTCCAAACATAAACCTACGCTCCTCACATTTTAATCTCTATTATAGCAAAAAAGAAAAACCTTTAAAACCCCCAAATTGACATTTTTTAAAAGAATTCAATTTCAAAAGCAGATTGAGAAAAAAAAGACACTCCTTTCGAAATGTCTATTCTTTTAGTTCACCGACACATTTTAATAATTCTTCAAATTCATTCTTGCGATCTTCATCTTCGAAATACTCGATTGGAGATCCTTCGAACTCCTCATCAAAGAGATCATCTTTTTGTAATTCGACTAAAACGTCTCCTTCTCGCACGACAATGATGCATGGAACATTTTCGTCGGTCTCGAAATAGTATATTTCCTCAATACCGTGATCTTTTATCACATCATATAGTGGCTTTGCCACCACTTGTGACCAAGAATCATCGGGATTTCCTCTGAAGAACACTCCACTTTCTTTCAGTAAAGCATTCATCTTCTTTTCATCGATATATCGATAAAGATTTCCCTTCTCTACGTCTCGGTAACTACGATTGAATTTGACATCATCTGCTATTTTTGTCGCCTCTATCTTTTCGATTGCTTCCTTTACTCCAAAGTATAGAAAGACGAAAGCGACACATATCAAGATGACATCGACAGTTATTCTCAAAACTTTATTATCTTTGTTCATTTTAGTTGTTGAGTTGACTCATTACTTCATCGGCAAAGTTTTCACTTCTATGTTCCATACCTTCGCCAACTTCGAAACGAACCATATCGGTTACGACGCCTCCGTTATTTTTGACATAAGTTTTGACATCGACATCTCCGTTTTTGATGAACGCTTGATCGACTAAGCAAATCTCTTTGAAAAATTTCTTCAATCTTCCTGCCACCATCTTTTCAGCTATGTCTTGAGGTTTTCCCTCTTCCATAGCTTGTTCGATCAAGAAGTTTTTCTCTTTTTCGACACGATCAGCAGGTACATTTTCTTCTGAAAGATATTCCGGCTTCATAGCAGCAGCTTGCATTGCAACATCTTTAGCAACTTCTTCGTTTGCACCTTTGACGACAGTCAATACGGCAATTTTTCCACCCATATGAAGATAAGATCCGAATGCTTCATCGTCGGCCTTTTCTCTCACTTCGATACGACGAAGAGAAAGTTTTTCTCCGATCGTAGCAGTTCTAGCGACGATGAGTTCTTCGACAGTTCCTTCTTCAGTTTGAGCTTTTAATGCTTCTTCCAAAGTCTTCGCATTACTTGTAAGAACAGCTTTTCCAATTGAATCGACCATACTCTTGAAGTTTTCATTCTTGCTGACAAAGTCAGTTTCACTGTTGACTTCGATGATAGCAGCTTTGTTGCCATCGATGTAGACATTAGCAAGACCTTCGGCAGCTATTCTATCAGCTTTTTTGGCAGCTTTAGCAACACCTTTATTTCTCAAATATTCTACAGCAGCCTCCATGTTTCCTTCAGTCTCGACTAGAGCTTTCTTACAATCCATCATTCCAGCTCCTGTCATATTTCTAAGTTCGTTAACAGCACTTGCAGTTACCATAATTATTCCTCCTAATAATTTTTCTTAATATATTTTATTTATTCAATGCTTCGATCAATTCTTCTTTTTTCATCGAACTAGCACCACTTACTTCAGCTTCTTTTGCCATTTCGCGTAGTTCGGCTACAGTCTTTTTAGAAAGATCGCCATTCTCTTTGACTTCGGTGTTATTTTCCTTAGCATCTTCACGATGTGCTCTTCCTTGTCCACCTTCTTTACCTTCAGATTTTTCTTCAGTAATATAGTCGACTATAGGGAGATTTTTACCTTCACAAATAGCGTTGTTCATTACACCCAAGACAACTTTTACAGAACGTACTGCATCGTCATTACCAGGTACAACGAAATCTACATCGTCAGGATCGCAGTTCGTATCTACCAAACCGAATACTGGAATGTTGAGCTTTCTTGCTTCTCTTATCGCATTGATTTCCTTCTTAGGATCTACGATTATCATAGCATCTGGAAGTTTTTCCATGTCGCGAATACCGCATAAAACTTTGTTCAATTTTTCGTATTCTTTTTTGATACCGATTACTTCTTTTTTAGGAAGCAAGTCGAAAGTACCATCTTCTTCCATCTTCTCGATTTCTGAAAGTCTTCTGACTCTCTTTCTGATAGTACGGAAGTTTGTCAAAGTACCACCTAGCCATCTCTCCGTAACATAGAAAGATTCACTTCTGATAGCTTCTTCTTTGGAAACTTCACTCGCCTGCTTCTTAGTGCCGACGAATAAGAATTTTCCTCCATTTTCACTTATTTTTTTGAGTTCTTCGTATGCATTTTCCAAGCATGCGACAGTTTTTTCGAGGTCGATGATGTAAATATCATCTCTCGCAGTAAAGATATATTCCTTCATTTTAGGATTCCATCTTTTAGTTTGATGTCCAAAATGAACACCTGCTTCTAATAAATTATTCATAGAAACAACAGCCATATTTTTTTTCCTCCTTCGTTATTACATCCCAATATTTCGTAATATGACAACCCTGGCTAAGGGTCACTGGCCACAAAAATTCATATTGGTGTCTATTTGGCTTTAAAGCCACCAATATCATAACAAAAAAAACCTTTAAAAACAAGTCTTTCCGTACAAAAAAACGTTCGACAAATAACTAAAAAAATTTTTAAAAAGTCTCTTTTATCCGTACGTTTGTTCGTTTTTTCGTCCAGAATGAAAAAATAAATGAGAAAAATCGAAACTCGTCGGTAGAATAATAGTAGAGGGTCTAAAAAACTCTCTGTGAAAAATTAAATCAGAAAGGAGGTGTAAAACTTGGCTGAATGTAAATATGTGTCCTCTGAATCTCTTCATCAGAACTCTCGCTTCTTGTACCTCAAAGATATTTACGCTACTAAAATCTTGAGCGACGAGCGAAATAGAGATTATCTACTGAAAGTGATATCTGCTGCGACTGGTCTCGACTTAGATCCCGACTCTTTCGATGTCGTCAGCACTAGATTGGGTCTTTCTAATGGCTTAGTCAACAACATCGCAGATATAGTCGTAAAAGATGATCATTCGTACTACAATGTCGAGATCAACTACTCTCACAATCCGATTACCGATTTCAAGAACATGTGCTACATTTGTGAACTCTTCTTGAGACAACTCAAAAGTAAAACTCCCAAAGTATATTCCAAAATCAAAAAAGTATTGCAAATAAATATAAACGGCTACGATCGCTTTTCACAAGGTAAATTCATCTACACTTCTCACATAAGTGAAGATGCCCTACATCAAATTAGAAACGATTGTTTGAAAATAGTCGATATTAATCTAGATTTTTTGGCTGAAATGAATTACAATAATCTCGAGAAATATGAAAGTGACAGTTTGGAAAGATTGTTATACGTATTCGTATGCAACAACAAAGATGTCTTAGACAAAGTATACGTGGGTGATGAGATAATGGAAAAAGTGAAAGACCAACTTTACGATTTAGATGAAAATTTGGATAACTACTTATTCTACGACAGAGAAGAGTACATGAAAGAATCCTTATACAGTACAGGATTAGTCGATGGTGAGGCCAAAGGTCGCGAAGAGGGTCGTGAAGAAGGTTTTGAACAAGGCGAACTAGTTGGACAGCGAAAAATCATCACACCAATGCTCGAGAAGATGACAATCGAAGAAGTGAGCAAACTCACAAAATTGTCAATTGAAGAAATCAAAAAAATAGTCATTTCTTCGAAAGACGAAGAAGAACACTCCTGAGCGTTTCTTCTTTTTATTTTATCAAAAAAGTCTTCGAGACATTCCCGAAAACTTTTATTAAATTCATGCTAAAAATAACAAATAACTCAAAAAACCAAGAGAAATCAACGAACAAATGGTTCCATTGATCGTATCTTGCAAGGAAGAACGATTTTTGATACCTACGGCCATTGTCATAAATAACCCTCCGACTAGTCCACCTATATGTCCGGCATTATCGATGTTGGTAAACATGAATCCTACCATCAAATTCAAAACGATCAAAGGAATAATCTGAGTTTTCAAAGCATTATCCAAATAAAGTCTATAATGATAACCGAAATAAAGAAGTGCTCCCATCAATCCGAATATTGCGCCACTCGCCCCTAAAGCCCAACCAAAAGGGCCGTTGACGAGACAAGAAAGTAAATTTCCTAATATCATACTGAAGAAATATATTGCTAAAAATTTACTTTTACCTAAATATGACTCCAACTGTTCCCCTATGACATGCAAAGAATACATGTTCATGATAAGATGAAATATATTCGCATGCATGAAGCCTGCTGTAATCAAACGATAAATACCACCATGCTGAACGTAAGTCTTGTTGAGTGCCAAGGCCGTGAACAAATCGAACTTGCCAGTAATCGCTCCCACCGAAGATGCAATGAAGAGTAAAACGTTGAGAACGATCAAAAATTTGGTCACTAGTCCATCTTTTCTTTTGAATATTCGCTCGTATTCTTCATTATCTTTGGCAGTTTTCTGATTTATGTCGTTCGTTATGTTGATGACAAACTCCAATCCATCTTTGGAATCGACAATTTTGTCTTTCAAGTCCGGAAACATTCCGTTCAATTCTTTATTTTTAGCCAAATTCTCATTTTCTTTTAAAAAGATACAATCTATATTCTTTCCGCCTTTATGATCGACCATTATACCAGAATCCAAAAGTATGTTCAAAGTGTTCAAAGAAAAACTCAAAGTTCTTTTCTTGACTTGTTTAGCAATATTTTTTATTTTGAACAAATCGAAATCCAATTGTTCATTATTGTGAACGTGATTGCCATTTATACGAACTATTTTATAAGCTGCATCGGTATTTTCGAGCCAAATTTCATTGTGGGCACCACGCACGACTATAGGCGTATAATTTTCTACAGTGATGAAATAATGTGCCAATTGCATCAAAAGTTGATCTTTTTTATCGACTTTCGCATTTTTCATTGCAACACTCCTCTTTCCGTAACATATATTTTATAATAATTTACCCTACTTGTAAAGCACTCCAAATTCGAAACATGTAAAGAAAAAAGAGAAAAACTCAACTATTTCTCTTCTTCTTGTGTTTCAGCCATTGCGATAACTTCTTTGTTTTTATAATGACCACATTCAGTACAAACTCTATGTGGCTTCAATGAGGCACCACAATTAGGACAAGTCGTCATTCCAGGTAAAGACTTTTTGAGATGTGTACGACGCATTCTCTTCTTCGTTTTACTTGTTCTTCTAAATGGAACTGCCATAGTTCTTTCCTCCTTTTATCTTACTCAACATCGAGTACTTCCCAACCTTCGCCTTTGGTACTGATGAACTCATCATCCGAGTTGACCGCGCGAATGGGAATTTCCAGTAATATATTCTCCCATAATATTGGCAAAATATCAAGTGAATTTACGCTTTTTTTATAATTCTCCACCAAATTCGTCACAAAATCGTCGTATTTTATATCCAACTGACAAGGAACATCCGAACAATTCACAGCACTTTCGAGAATTATAGTTCCTTTTAACTCGAAAGCAATTTCATAATCCGGAGTTCCATTGTCGATGATGTGACCTTTGCAAACTAAATTTTCGAATCCTTTTATATCTTCGTGTTCATATCCTTCGAAATTGGGCTCCCCTTCGAAGTCCACACGACCTTTGGTATTAAGTGCGATTAAATCGACCTCCATGTGACACCTACTTTCTCAAAAGTTCGACTAACTCTTCGAAAGATACAGTTGTCGTTTCTCTAGAACCAATTTGACGGTAACTGACTGTCGAATCGGCTACTTCTCCATCTCCCAAGATCAAAGTGACAGGAACTTTTCGTACTTGACTCTCTCTCATTCTATATGATAACTTTTCATTTCTATCGTCCAATTCTACTCTAAATCCTGCTTCCTCTAGACGCTTTTTAATTTTTTCACTGTATTTTAAATGATATTCGGGATTGACAGGAATGATGTACACCTGCGTCGGAGCGAGCCAAATCGGCAAGACTCCTTTTGTTTCTTCCAATAAGAATGCTACAAATCTATCCAATGATCCCAAAATTGCCCTGTGAATGACGACAGGTCGTTCTTTTTTTCCTTCTTCATTTACATATTCCAATTCGAATCTCTCGGGCAATTGATAATCCAATTGAACTGTCGACAAAGTGACGTCGTGCCCTATTGCACTTTTGACTTGTACGTCTATCTTCGGTCCATAGAAGGCTGCTTCCCCTTCTGCTTCGTAGTACTCTGCTCCACTTTTTTTCAAAATTTTTCGAAGAGCAGCTTCACTTTTCTCCCAAAGCTCGTCGTTGCCGAAGTATTTGTCGGTGTTGACGTCATCTCTCAAAGACAATCTGAATTTGTAGTTCTCAAAACCGAAATCTTTGTAAACATCGAGTATCAAATTGATGACACCTTCGATCTCACTTTCGATTTGATCGGGAGTACAAAATATATGAGAATCGTTTTGAGTAAACGCTCTCGTTCTCTCTATTCCACAACATGCACCACTAGCTTCGTATCTGAAGTCGTTCGCAATCTCGGCCAAACGAAGTGGTAAATCTCTATAAGAATGCAAAAAATTTTTATATATCATCATATGATGAGGACAGTTCATCGGACGAAGTACATACGATTCATTGTCGAGTTCCATCTTAGGAAACATATCTTCTTTATAATGATCCCAATGTCCACTCGTTTTGTACAAATCGACATTTCCCAAAGAAGGAGTCATGACATGTTTGTAACCGAGTTTCATTTCCTTTTCGGTAATATACTCTACCAAAGCATGTCTCACGATGAAACCATTAGGTAACCACATAGGAAGTCCTTTACCGACCAAATCGGCAAACATGAATATCCCCAAATCTTTACCCAATTTGCGGTGATCTCTTTCTTTCGCTTCCTCTAGTTCGGCCAAATGTGCATCCAACTCTTCCTTCGTAGGAAAGCATACACCGTATATTCTTTGTAGAACTTTATTATTCGCGTCACCTTTCCAATAAGCACCACTGAACTTTATGAGTTTGAAGTTCTTGAGTTCTTTCGTAGAATTGACATGAGGTCCGCGGCAAAGATCGGTAAAGTCTCCTTGTGTATAGCAACTGATGACTCCTTCACTTTCGTCCATTCTAGAAATCAAATCCAATTTATATTCGTCATCTTCGAACATTTTCAATGCTTCTTCTTTGGAGATCTCCTTGCGAACGATATATTTATCGGCCTTGGCACACTTTTTCATTTCCGACTCGATCGCCTGTATATCCTCATCGGTAATCGACTTATCGCCCAAATCTATGTCGTAGTAAAAACCTTCTTCGACTACAGGTCCAACCCAAAATTTGGCTTGTGGATACAAGTGCTTCACTGCCTGCGCGAGCAAATGTGCACAGCTGTGATTCAAAACGTTGAGTTCTTTTTCCTCTTTAAAATTTCTCATACTTTTCCTCTTTTCTAAAATTAAAAGGAATGGTCTCTAGGAGTGCATAAAAGCACGGTACCATCCCTATATTTCTCTCTAATACCCTGTAACGCGAGTAAAACGTAGCCTATTGGCTCTCTCCGAAAGTAGTAATCGCTCACCATTCAGTTCGACTTTTCACCATGTAGTCGAATCTCTTTTGTTTCTGAAACGATGTGAGAATCGTGTCTTTCATCAATAATTTATATAGAAATTCTATCATATTTCGAACGTTTTAGCAATAGTTCATCGCGAACTATTTTTTTAGTCTATTTTTGAGTTCGTAGAGAAGATCTAGGGCATCCTTAGGTCTCAGTGCATCCACGTCCAATTTTTCGACGATTTTCTCGACCTCACTAATGGATCTAGGAGTAAAATCGAAACTGATCTGATCGGATGGTTTCTCGCTTTTGACATTGCCATTTTGTTTCTCGTAACTTCTCAAAACATCTTCCGCTCTTCGAATCAAATCGTCGGGCATCCCCGCCAACTTTGCTACATGTATACCATAACTTTTATCGACAGGACCATCTTCTACTTTGTGCAAAAAGTATACTTTTCCATCTTCTTCTTTTGCACTGACATGGACATTTTTGATCGTCGGAATCTCTTCTGCCAACTCCGTCAATTCGTGATAGTGAGTCGAGAAAACCGTTTTGCATCTTATGTTGGCGTCGACGTACTCCAAAATAGATTTTGCCAAACTCATCCCATCGTAAGTAGCCGTTCCTCTTCCCAATTCGTCGAACAATATGAGACTCTTCTCGGTCGCATTTTGAATGGCATTGTTGGCTTCCTTCATCTCGACCATGAATGTACTTTCTCCACTCACCAAATCGTCACTTGCACCTATACGCGTAAATATCTTGTCAAATACGGGAAGTTCAGCTTTTAAAGCGGGGACAAAAGATCCCATTTGAGCTAACACGACGATTATGGCTAATTCTCTCATATAAGTACTTTTACCACTCATATTTGGCCCTGTAATGAGCAAAGTAGTCGTATTCTCATCCATCACGACATCGTTTGGAACGTACTCTTTGTCGCTGACATATTCGACAACCGGATGTCTACCCGACACAATATTTACGAACTTGGAATCGTTCAACCTAGGACGCACGAGTTTCAGTTCTTCACTTGCCACGGATAATGCGACCAAAGCATCGATCTCACTTAGCATTCCTGCCATTCGAATTAGACCTTCACACCGTTCACGTACCGCATTGCGTACTTCTAAGAATAAGACATATTCCAACTCGATGATCTTCTCTTCAGCAGACAAGATCATGCTTTCTTTCTCTTTGAGTTCGGGACTGACGTATCGCTCGGCATTGACGAGTGTCTGCTTTCTGATCCATCCATACTCGTCTTTTATTTTGCTCTTGTTGGCATTTGTAACTTCGATGAAATAACCGAAGACCTTTGTATAGCCGACCTTCAAGTTGTTGATACCCGTCAACTCTCGAGCCTGTTCCTCGATCGAATTTATGAAATCCTTGCCACCTCGACGAATATCTTTGAGTTCATCTAGTTCACTGTTGTAGCCGTCTTTGATCAAAGATCCTTCCTTGATGCTTATAGGTGCTTCCTCATAAATCGAACGAGTTATCAAGTCGTACAATTCTTCAAAACAGTCTATCTCATAAGCAAATTCCAATTCGTGACAAAGTCTCTTTATATCAGGCAAGACTTTCAAAGAGTTAGCCAATTGCAACAAATCGCGCGCATTCGCATTACCAGCCGACACCTTTCCACACAATCTTTCTATGTCGTAGACCTCGTAAAGATAGTTTGCCAACTCGCTTCTTTGTAAAAAACAATCTCGGAGTCTGTCAATCTTGTCGTATCTTGCTTCGATCTTGTCTTTACTTCTAAGTGGTTTCAGCATCCACGATTTTAATCTTCGCGACCCCATAGCAGTCTTACATTTGTCTATCAACCAAATAAGAGAATTTTGTCTTTCTTTGAGCCTCAAAGTTTCGAACAATTCCAAATTTCTGATCGTGTGCACATCCATACTCAAGTACTCATCATCATCTAACACATTGACCTTTTTAAAGTGATCGATACTTTTTAATTCACGAACCGATAAATAATATAAAATGTGCTTCAATCCTGTAATTGTTTTGAGATCCAATCCTTCTACTTCGAAAGGAAGTTCTCCTTCGAAAAGCTCATCGAATACAGTTACATCTATACTGTACATGTCTTTGAGGATGTGAATCAATTTATCTTCTACCGAACTGTTCACGACGATTTCTTTGAATCCGTTGTTCAAGACGACATTCAAAAGTCGCCCTTCTTCTTTATCGATCGTAACCGTGTTCAACTCTCCTGTAGAAATGTCGGCATATGCCACGACATAACTGAAAGGATATTCCAAAATACTTCCCAAATAGTTGAAATCTTTATTATCCAAAAATTCCAAATCCGTGAGAGTTCCCTTACTTATTACTTCTATAACTTCTCTTTTGACCATTCCTTTAGATTCCTTAGAATCTTCCATTTGTTCACAAATGGCCACCTTGAAACCTCTTTTGACGGCTTCTTGGATGTATCCTTTTATTGAATGATGTGGTGCACCACACATGGGAATTCTCTCCGATAAACCAGCATTTTTTCCAGTCAAAGTGAGCCCCAATTCTCTACTTCCGATGAGTGCATCGTCGAAGAACATTTCATAAAAATCTCCCAATCGATAAAACAACAATATACCCTCATAATTTTTCTTTATGTCGTAATATTGCTTCATCATCGGACTCAAATCTTCGTAGTTTACTTCGCTCATTTTCATAATATTTACCTCGTAGAGAGTATTATAATACAAAACTAATTTTAATAAAAGAAAAAAGTGACAGTCTCGCTCAATCGGCATTGAACTTCGCAGTCACTTTTCTCGTATTGGAATTGATCATTATGGTAATCGTATAATCATCTAGAAATTTGCCATTTTGACGTGGATCGGTCACATACTTTGGCCCCTTCTCCTCATCTTTGGTGATGTATTCGGGAACCAAATCCTTGACATACACAACTTTAGTATAATATTGCACCCCGTCTATTGTTTGTTTGATACCTCCATCGACTATACTGCGATAGTTATCCTGTCCGTATATGACAGCAGAATTTTCCATCAATTCGGTTTTAGTACGAAAAGTTTTCTCCTTTGCCGCACTCGAAGTGTTCAATAAACTAGGTGCGACGAGTGCGATGATGACTGCCAAAACGACGATTACCGCAATCAATTCTACCAAAGTAAAGCCTTTTTTATCCATCTTGATCAACTCTATTCTACAAAGTATTTTACCATATCATCGAACGGTTTTTCAAGTCTCGCGAGCTACTGTATACAAAATAAAAGCAAATCCTTTACAAAGAATTCGATCGATATTCGAAAGTGCAAAAACAATAGTTCTAAAATGATTTGTCCAATGTAAAAGAGCCATATATCCTTTCATCACCAATGTCGTGCATATCTTTACGCATAACTTCAGCTAATGATCGAGGAGTACATTCAATACCTTTTATTATATTATTATGTTGTTCATCTGAAAGGGTATAAAGTCCCAAAGTATACATTCTCTCACCTAATTCATCTTCGATCAAAGTTGGATTTTGAACATCGTATAGTACATGTCTTGTTGGATAACTATCTTGCTCTTTATCGACTAAAATAAAAGCATGCGGTTCACTAGGAGTATTTCTCGTTCTCAAATTCGATAATATCATCGAAGGTCTATGGTCCACTTTCCCTTTTCTATATAAATTATCTAAAATTATATATGTAGCTATAGATTTTTCACTACATAAAGCCACGTTTTTACCTTTTAAACTAGATAACTTCGTTCCAATGGGTCTACCTTCATCATCTAAAATACAATATTCATCATAAACATTTACTCTATCGCTATTTGAAGTCGACGAATAAAAGTAATTTTTGACTATGTTATATATATTCAATAATAGCTCTATGAAATCACTTGGCCACTCATTACCTTCTATAATTAGAAGTATTTCGTCAATAAAATCTTTGTCCACAATAATAGTTCCATAATCAGCCAAAAAAGTATTTCTAAATATACATCCTTCTTGTATAGAACCGTCGATAATTGTTGGAGTGCAATTTATATCCCTTTCGATAAAACTAATATCTTTTACAATTTCTTTTGACATGCGAATTCTCCTTTTCAACTAATAAGTAACGACAATAATATTTTATCATAAATTAAATTTCAATTAGCATATTTTTAATCACTAAACAATAAAATAGACTTTTTCCCAAGGATTTTACATAAGTGATACCTTATAAGTATTTATCCTCGGTCCAAACAAATGAATTGAAGGAATAAAAAGAAGTTATATTGAATCTATCCTTCACACACATTACACACATTTTATTAACAAATTTAAATAACTGTCATGCAAAAATAGTTTTTCACTTTCAAAGTCTTTTAATTGCTTCTTTTAAGTAAATTATACATTTTAGATGCATTAAAAAAGATGTAAAACTCATCTTTACTAAACCCCGCCCATATTACTCGACTATGGAAAAAAGGAAAAATTGAAGGGGCTGATGCAAAATTATTTACTTAATTTTGCATCAGCCCCTTTTTTATATTATCAATTTTTATTCCTTAGTGATGATTTGATATTTTTTGTTTATTTTTATATACACTAAAAAACCTTTATAAAGCATTTTCTCTACAAAGGTTTTGCAATTCTTAATAGCGCCTGATGCGGGACTCGAACCTACGACCTAACGGTTAACAGTCATTCAAAATGTCCCATTTTTCTATATAAAATGGTAAACTTGTTAGTGGTGCATTAGTTCCTAACGCTTTCATAAATGTAATATGAAATGCAAAAATTTAAAAATAAGAACTAAAAAAGGGATTAAATTCGGACACTTTAAATTGAAAGATAAAGAAGTAAATTTATTTTATCATGAGTGTTCGTTTGAGGTTCAATTTAACGGAAAACCGTTAAATAAAAAAGCACTCTTCCATCATCGGGAAAAAGCATAAATCCACCAAGTCTACGAAGATACCTAAAAAGGTTAAGCTAACTATGGGAACGTGATAATCATTATTGTACCTTAAATAAAGAATAGACTTTTCCACCGTTATTTTGTATAATGTTTGTGAGATATCTAGTTGTTAGGTACTTTTATAAACCTCGGTCCATAATTTTATTCTAAAGCAATTTATTATACTTTTATCGGAAAGGGGGCGGTCGTACGGAAGGAGAAAGAATTGAAAGAAGTTATAACCTTTATGGTTATGTTATTTCTCATTCTGCTTGTAGTTGCTACTATTTTAGCGTAATTATAGACAGAATCTTTCATCTAGAAGCTGCATCCGTGAAAAAAAAGAGTAACCTATCATCTCTGATTAGGTACTCGAAACCATAAAATGGACCGAGAGTATCTAGCAAGCAAAACTAGATATCTTTTTTAGTCCAATAACAAATGAATATTGAAGATTAGAAAGCATTAAGCACTAAATGGTTATTCTCTACTCTTCAGTATTATTTTAAACTATCTAGCATAAATTTGCAATACCAAATTGCCCCCTGCTAATAGTTGAGACTATATTATATACATTTTTGTGCAAATGTCAAGTGTATAGTCCTTGTATATATTATGCTTGCTTATGCACAATAAACACGTAATATTGTACATTTTTGTATAAAATCGTTTCTCTTATGCACAGTTTTGTGCACTAGACCAAAATAAAAGCAAATCCTTTATCTAAAGAATTTGCTTAATATTCAAATGGCGCCTGATGCGGGACTCGAACCTGCGACCTAACGGTTAACAGCCGTGCGCTCTACCGACTGAGCTAATCAGGCATTGCTTCTTAATTATATAACTAAAACTGTCATATAGTCAAGAACTTTTTTGCATTCGATTGCCTATTAGTATTATACTCACTTTTTCTTAGGACGATACACGAAATCGACAGTTCGAACAGACGGTGCCAAAGTTTTTTCGATATCTTCCTGTGCATATATATAGAATTTATAATATTCTGAACTCGATCTAAACATCGAAGCATTATCTTCTACAAAATCCGAATAAATTTTATGTCTTCTCTTTTCATCCAAGGTGGCCACTATGGCTTTTATGTACGAGATGCACATCATACATTCGCCCTTTTTCTCAATTTGACCGTTCTTACAACTTTTTCTATTTTCTTGAAATAATTCGCATATTTCTTTCATCAAATAATCGTATCTGAGTAATCTATTGATTGTAATATTGCTCCGAGCAGGAAGTAGTGCTTGTCCCCCGCTGACCTTTGTATGATAAGCTCCCCAAGCATTGATTTGAAAAGGTAAACAATCGTCAATATCTTCTAGTGATTGCATGTCATTTTCGATGACTGCTCTTTCTATACGAGGAGAATCTATCAAAATTCTTCTAGAAAAACGTATCAAAGACTCACTCACATCTTCAAACATTGTACTACTGAGGAGTAAGGAATTATAAAATAATCCGATTTCCAAATCTATTTGATTGGCTCCAGTAAATTGATCCAATACCGTACTTTGTTCTTTAAGCTTATAGCGCAATCTCGAGATCAAACGAATGTAATGATATGTAGCGTCCGCCATGAAAGGATTTATGCCAAGTGGTAAGTAGCTCCTCAAATATGCTCCTATCTTATCCCTGATCGCATCCTCTATAGAATAAACTTTCGTTTGTGAAAGAGTTATACTACTTAGAAGCGCATCCTCCCTATCTAAAAGGCCCAACAATTTCTCTTTGGAGTATTCTTCAGTCCCAATTTTATCGTATTCTTCTCTGATTGCTTTTCCTAATTCGAAAAGACTAGTAACTATCTTCATATCTTTAGTATCGATTGCCATAATGAGTCCCCTTTCTCATTTGGCGCTTATTCTACCACCGATTTCCAAAAAAAACAAGTAAAAACTACGCAACTGTATCAGTTTCGTAGTCATATATGCCGTGGATCTTCTCCAAAGTATCGTTGTCTAATTGTTCTATAGTCCAAATTCCGTCTTTCATTATCAAATCGAATTCGATTGTATAAGTTATAGTCTCATCAAATTTTTGCATTTTATCGAGCTTATAATCGATATATTTTTCACGATCGTAAGAACCATCAGTATAAAATTCGCTCGAATTGTCAGCCAAGTATTTACCCGCTTCTTTGCTGGCTTTGTACAGATCTTTGACCTCGATAGAAGCTTCCACTTTCGCTTCATCGCCATCGATTTTTTCATCTTTGATATCGTATTTGATAGTAGAATATTCTTTCTTTATGATATCTTTGTATTTTTCTTTTTGAGAATCGGACAAATTTTGCTCTGCCATATATGATTCCAATTCATCCATTATATCCTTGTCGTTCTTGATGTAACGATTGAACATATCTTCTACTCTCTCACTGGGCGTAAAATTGCCAAAACAACCGACGAGTAAAAAAATAGCAGAAATGACAAACGCAATTCTAAACTTTTTCATAGTATCACTCTTCTCACCCTTATTATGTATTAATATGGCAAATTTATTCAAAAAGTGTTAAAATGAATTCGGGTGAAGAATTTATGAAAAGATTAATATCAGGTGTTAAACCTACAGGAGAATTTACTTTAGGCAACTACATAGGTGCCATCAGACAATTCGTCGAAATGCAAAGCAATTACGAATCATTCGTCTTTGTCGCCGATTTGCACGCGTTGACCATTTACAACGATCCGACTGAATTGCACAATAGAATAAGAGAATTGGTAGGAATCTATTTGGCTTGCGGCCTAGATCCTAAATATACGACTCTCTTCATTCAGTCTGAAAATTTGTATCACGCTAATCTTTCATGGGTTCTCGAATGTAACAGTTACATGGGAGAAATGTCTCGAATGACTCAATTCAAAGACAAATCTAAAAACAAGGGCAACGATTCCATATCAGTTGGATTATTTACTTATCCGGATTTGATGGCTTCTGACATAATCTTATATGATGCCGATGTCGTCCCGGTAGGAATCGATCAAAAACAACACGTCGAACTGGCAAGAAATTTGGTAGAACGTTTCAATCACAAATATGGCGATACATTTAAAGTACCAGAACCTATCGTCCCCGAAGCTGGAGCAAAGATTTACGATTTGCAAAATCCTACAAAAAAGATGAGCAAATCCGATGAATCGGGTAAAGGATGCATAATGCTTCTCGAAAGTCCTGAAAGTGCCAAAAAGAAGATCATGTCTGCCGTGACCGATTCCGAAAACAAAATATACTACGATCCTGACAATAAACCAGGTATTTCCAATTTGCTAGTAATTTACTCTTCTTTAGAACGAGTATCTATAGAAGAAGTAGTCAAAAAGTTCGAAAACTCTAACTACGGAGAATTCAAACGTGAAGTAGCCGACTCAGTTGCCAATTTTCTTACGAATTTACAAGCAAAATATGAAGAAATCGTCTCTGGCGATCTTATTGACAAAACCTTGGATGAATCGAATGAAAAAGTTCGCAAATTGGCAGAAGCAAAAGTAAAAGAAGTATTTAAAAAAATCGGCGTAGGCCGATACTAAGAAAGACACTCGTCTTCTTTTTTATTGAGTCACTTTTCGTTTCTATATTCTACGATATCTTCTATCTTACAATCGAGTTCGTTGCATAACTTCGCGATTATATCTAGATCCAATCTCGTTAAATCACCTTTGATCAATCGTTGCATGCTGTTGAAATCGATCTCTTTCTTATTTTTAACTGAATTCTTTGTCACATTTTTCTCATCCAAAAGTGAATTCAACTTGAAAATATAATAACCATCCTGATACTTCACTTTGTAAGTTTTTTCTAACTTAGATTTAACTGCCATATTCAATAGCCTCCATAATCAAAATTCTAACATCATAGGGGCTTATAAAACAGTTGATTAGGAGCAATCATCATAATAATTTTTTAGTATATCGAATATCTCTTGAGATGACTTGGAAGCACAAATTTTGTTCTTTATCTCGGCACTTTTAGGCATACCTTTCAAATACCAAATGGCATGACTTCGTATCTCTAAAAGAGCTAACTTTTGAGGTTTATCTTCGAGCAACAGTTCGTAATGGCGTCTTATCATCTCTATCTTTTCTTTATTGCTAGGAACGGTCTCGATCGAGCCATTTTCCAAATATTCTTTTATTTGAGCAATGAGCCACGGATTTCCGAGAACTCCTCTTCCTATCATGATCGCGTCGCAATGCGTTTCATCTAGCATTTTTTTAGCTAGTTCGGGACTAGTCACATCTCCATTGCCGATTACAGGAATGGATACGGCTTCTTTGACTTGCTTTATTATGTTCCAATCGGCCGACCCTGAGTAACCTTGAGCTCGAGTCCTCGCATGAACTGCTATGGCCGAAGCTCCGGCTTTCTCACATACTTTGGCCACTTCGACAGCATTTATATGCGCCTCATCCCAACCGCTTCGAATCTTGACAGTCACAGGTACATCTACAGCTTCGACAACGGCCGAGACTATCTCGTAGATCTTCTTTGGATCTTTTAAAAGATGGCTACCCGCTTGAGCCCGAACGGCCACTTTAGGTACAGGGCACCCCATGTTGATGTCGATGATATCGGGATGCATGTATTCTTCAATTCTTTTAGCCGCTACGACAAACGACTCGACATCCGAACCGAATATTTGTTGAACAATCGGTCTTTCACAATCTTCCATTTTCAATAAATCGAAAGTTTTTTCATTCTCGTACGCGATAGCTTTGTCGCTGACCATCTCCGCATAGATGAGATCCGCACCCATCTCTTTTATGATTTTACGATAGGCCGAATTGGATATGCCAGCCATAGGAGCCAAAACGACAGGACCTTTTATCTTTACATTGCCTATCTTCCACATAACTCTAACTCCACGATATCTCCATTTGCAAGATTGTATTCACTGGCTTCATCTTTGTCGATATGCAATTCGAAGAACCCATTTTGAGACACTTTCACATTCGAATAAAATTCATCCCCACTAGAAGTTGTAATTTTGACAATATCCCGTTCGTGCAACCCTAGTTCATCTTCTCTACCTGTCGGAACATGAACGTGCTTCTCGGCTCTAATCACCCCGTCGACCGAACATTTACCTATGTCGGTCACAAGATTTACCGAAGGAGTATTATCCAAATCGCCACTTCTTCTAACCGGCAACTCTATACCGAGAAGTTCGGCATCACTACCTAAAAGCTCAACTTGATTGCAATCACGAAAAGGCCCGACAATGCGGACATTTTTTATAGTTTTTTCACCATATTCTACATCGACCGTCTCATCGGACGCGAACTCTCCTATTTGATTGAGTGCTCTTTTGCACTTCAAATCTTTCTTGCCAAACAATACTTCGTATGTCCCTTTAGTCAAATGAACATGTCTATTGCTGATTCCGACCGTTACTTTCATAAGCACAACGCCTTTCTATAGTACATTATACCAAAGTAATGGATCTTTGTAAAATCATATGTACAGTTGACATGAAGTCGACTAGGACTTTACTATAATTATAAAAATTCTTTCATCTCTTCGACACGTCTTTCCATCATTTCACGATAGTCGACAGCAAACTCGAAAACCTCATTGGTTATTTCTTTTTTATATTTCTTGAGTTTTTTTGTGACATCGATTATTCCCATATTGTAGCCTTGTATCAACATATCTGCAATATGTGTGTCACTGTTATCCTTGGCGAACTCCTGATTCGCACTCATCTTACTCATGATGACTTGAAATAGATTTCCTTGTCGTTTCTTCTTGTCAGTTTCTCCTAGTAATGCTTTACACTTATATTCGAACTTTTTGTATTCTTCTAAAGATTCCAAAACTGAGCTTTTTATTTTGTTATCGGTCTTTTCTAATTGTTTTTCCAAAGTAGAAAGTGCTTCCAAGCCCGTATGAATGTTCTCGTCGATATATATCAACAATTCCTTTTCTCCTGTCATATAAAATCACCCTGTTTATAGTATGATCATCGAAAAACTTAATTATACAAAAAAAGTTACTATTTCCTAGAAACTTCCTACAATTTTGAAAGAATATTCTACAGTGATCGCTCCGACGCGACTATAGATAGCAATATCCATCTCATCGCTCTCGTAAGCATCCAAATCTATCGATCTCAAGATCACTTCATAGGAGTCATCCATATTCATGACGACACCCATACTAGCCTTCTCACCGTCGACTAAAACGTTCAAATCTCCTATTTTATAAAACTCGTTCTTTCTGAGTTGCAAAACGACATTCATATTTTTTGAAGTTCTATTGGGATTTTTTATCAAAAGTGTCCCTCTACTCAAAAAACTTTGACCATCTAACTCGGGCATTCCTTCAGGATTTAGAGCATAAGCTGCTTGTATCTCGCGAGTATCGGTATTAGACAAACTAGCTATTTCACTCGCTTCTGATAAATTGTTCATCGTAAAACTTCCATAACTTACTGCCATGAATGTGACAACCAAGATGATCTCAAAAATATATTTAGCCATCATCTTGTAGATGAGACTTTTCCCTTCTTTTACTGTAGTGCCCATACTAACGCTCCCCCTCAATTTGTGGCATATTATAGCATAAAAATGCCGAATGTCAAGAAAAACACACTTAAAATATATGCTCGTATGGTTAATCTATGATAATGTCTTTATAGTTAATCTTTGAAAACGTCTCAAAGAATCAGTAACCACAAAGAAATAAAAACCAAATAAAACTTGGAATAGCTTATCAACTGGTAAGTATCATAAAGATGTTAAGATATTATGGAGTAATTAAAGGAAAACATAGAAGAAAGATGTCTATCTTTCAAGTGGGTTATACCCTATTTAAGTTAGCTAGAGACTCCTTAAGATATATTAGGATACCTTTCAATTTCGTATTAACTGACGTGTAACTTATCAAAAATCTTATATTTTAAAAATGAGCCCTTAAATGGGTATTTTTGCATATAAAAATGGGAGCAAAACTCCCATTTTATCTAGCTTTCAGCCCCATAGTCATCAACTGGAGCCACGATTTTCTCTTATTTTTCCCTTTAATTACTGACTTTTACTAAAACTGTCCTGTCCTAAGTTTGATAAGGATCCGTCATAGTACCTGTTCCTCTCAAGGTCTTCACATAATTAGCACTTAGGTTTATGACAGGAGAGA
>CAOJEC010000008.1 GCA_948433885.1 uncultured bacterium
TCCCTTTAATTACTGACTTCGATCAAAAGTGTCCGGTTCTAAGCTTGATAAGGATTTTCCATAGTACCGTCACCAATTAAATAACTAGCGAATTCGGCACTTAAGTTAATGACTGGTGCAATGCGCCCTTCGTCGTAAACACGCGCATAAGTTAGTCTGCCATTACTTACTACAAAAGTATAACTTCCTGCTGAGGCGAGTTCCAAAGGCGAGAGCGACCAGTACCAATAATTTGGCCCTCGGTTTAAATAATATGTCGTATTGTATGTTAAACCATACTTTCCTGAGCCTGCGCTTAAAACTTCATCTGCGGTTATCAGTCCTACAGGATAAGTCAATGCTCCATTTCCTTTACTAGTGTCATTTACTGTAAATGCATCGTTCTTTTGTATGCATTTGAATGTTGGTGCACTTGCCAGTTTATTATAAACGCTTGTTCTTGCAAATGCTCCATAGGCTGTATACTGTGTTCCATATCCTAATCCTGTGTCATGGCTCCAATCTGTTGCTTCTTTTCCTGGCGTACTTCTATCATTACAAAATAGTGTATCCGAAACTGCATTTCCATATCCTGCATCTTCTATATTCGTCTTGTACCATGCATCTACTACTCCTTTTATATCAGAGTCTGCTGTATTCGTCTGAGCTTGTTCTTTACTCGTACTTGCTGTCGTACCCGCCGGTCCGTACATCCATCCTACGTATTTATTGTCATTGTAATTTGTGTTGTAGGCTTGTCCTGTCTTGATGAATCTATCTGCATTGTTCGTTTCATTCGCATGTGCCTGTGTTCCATCATATATGATTCGGAGTGATCCATCTCCATTGACTCGGATGATTCTCCAATAGAATCCTGCAAACTTGACGTAGTTATTTGTAACTGCTCCTCGATAGTAATAACTCTTCCCGTAGTCGTCTTCCATCTCGAACACGCCTTCATCGGTCGTCGCTGGTTCATCGAATTCTGTTCTTACACCTTGAGAACTAGCTATAATTTCTTCAACTACATTTCTTGAATTTATATCTTCTACTTTGAATTTCGTATTGAATGTAGCATTTATATCTTCGTCTTGATTAAAATCATTCAAATAATTTAAAGTGATTTCCAATTCATAGTAATATGTTTTACCTACTGGTATCGTCAAACTGTTTGCTAAGATTTTTTTAGAAGCGTTTTTAGATTTTGGGACATTTGTTTTATTTATTACTTCAGTATAAGGTCCATCTTCAGTCTCACTATAAGAAAGTGTGTATGTTAGACTTCCTTCAGTGTATGTATTGATCATTCGATCGAAGTACATTTTAACTTTTGCATCTGCTGTACCAGTATTCTCAATTGTGAATTTCTTTGTAACTGATTCTCCAAAGTTTAACACAGCATTTAATCCTAAATCGTTATCACTGAACTTAACACTTACAGTCGCCGTATTGAGAGTAGCATCCAGCGGAGTAACTTCTCCCATCGCGGTGAAGTATGCATAAGATACACTTCCTACGATCGTCAAGACTGACGCGATCGCGACTATCAGGCATAACATTCTCTTGGTTTTCAAGTTCATAATGGGCCTCGTCTCCTCTATAGTAGATTAGCATAAGCAAGAAAGAAATCTTGTTGTTTTATGATTACTATATTATATCTATCTTGGTTACATTATACAAAATATCTGCTGTATAATCAAGACTACACTAATCAAAAAAAGTCTCTAATGAGCTTTTCTTATCATTGAAATTTCCTTAGCTTTTTCTTCTACTCGAGGAATAGTATCGATGAGTTCTTGAACAACTCTACTGTTAGAAAGGTGATGTTTAAGTATTTTTAAGACTCGAATATCACTTTCTTCAGTTAATGCTTCCGTCAGGGTCAGTCCTTCCAAGTCTTTTTGGTAATCTCCATCGAGAAGATACGGTTCGAACGATAGAATAAATTCGATCAAAGGCAATAATTTTGTAAATTCTCTTTTTTCGATACATGCTGTTCTAGTAAGAATATCTTCTATGTATTGCAGTTCTTCAGAATGTTCTAAATGAGACGGATGGCCTATGCTTTTTAAATTTTGAGCCATTGCTCTAGGATTGAACCTATGTAGGGATGTATAGCAATAGATTGCATGTGAGAGTTCTTTTGAAAGAAACTGTCTACTGTAAGATCTATGTCTAGAAATTATTCCATAAATAGAAGGTAGATGATTATCAGCTATAAAAAATGCGTTTTCTTTGTCCCATGGTAAATCATCAGCACCTGTTACGTAAACTCTTTCTGTATCGTATAAAACATCACTATTAAAGCTATCGCATTTGACGATCTTTGCTTTTGCAAGACTGTCTCTTGTTAGCAAATCATTGGCCGACGCGAGACGATATGCCGTAACGATAGTTTTGTTGTCATTCATTGTGAACATTGTTTTCATTTTGTAAGTCCTTTCTTAGACCCCTTTTCAATTGCTTTTTTATATATTTTTTTAGCCGATGCCACGACATTCTCTTCACTGAAGGAATCGGCCATTTTTTCCAAATCTTCTTTTCGATAAGATTCGTAATTTTCTTTCATTTGTTTTATGGCATTCTTTATGCCTACTGAGTCGCCGATTTGACAAAGAAAACCCGTTTTATCATTGACAAAATCGCGTGGTCCTAGGCAGTCTGTCGAAATGACCGGCAACCCTGAGGCCATCGCTTCGATTCCGGGAATAGCAAAACTTTCTATGTCACTAGATATCAATAGTGCGTGTGCTTTTTCTAAATAGGCCGGCAATTCATTTTTTTCTTTGCGTCCATGAAAAGTTACCATGTCTTCGACATCTTTTTCTTTTGCCGAACGCTTGAAAGTTTCTTCATAGAAGCCATCTCCTATTATATCTAAATGCACATCGAAATGTTCTTCTTTGAGCATCTTGAGGGAATCGAATGCGACGTCTAGTCTCTTGCCTTCGCGAAGAGCACACACCATTATGAGATTTAAAGTGCCGTCTATATGTCTTTCGAGATCGTTTTTGAACAATTTCGTATTTACTTGATTTGGTAAAACTGTACAATCATCCGTGTACTTGAGAGCTATGTCTTTCATATAATGGCTGACTGTCGTATAAGTAGAATGTTCGAGTACATAAAGGCCATATTTTTTGAAAGGTTCATCTTTGAAAAAACGTTCGAGTAGACCTCCATGTTCGGTGACGACGACTGGAATGTCGTATTTCTCACCCAACTTGACAGCAGCATATCCGGCAGGAACTGTGACCTGAGCATGTAAGACGTCTGGACGAAGGTGATCTTTTAAATACATTTTGAATGCTTTGTCGAGAGCTTTTACGTAGTGTTTCATTTGAAGATCGAACCCTAATAATGGTCTCAAATTCAAGATGTTGTGAATATAAGTCGTATAGTTCTCTTCCTCGACGACTTGTCTTTTGGGCATTTTCAAATATTTAAACGGATCTTTCAATCTTTGTCTATCTATGAAAAGAATATCTGCGGGGATGCCATTTTTATTGAGAGCACTCGTAAATTCTTTGTGGTAGATGCCCATCAACTTGTCTTCTCCACTCGGATACCAAGTCGGTATAACTAAAACTCTCATATCCTATAATTCGTCCCATCTACTTCGTTCATAATATCTAAACAGTGTCTCATTATATCTTTTCTGCCTCGGTTCGACAATACTTGTACGAGGTCGTAACCTGGCCGTCTATTTCCTTCGATAAAAGTTGCACCTTCTTCGGTTACGGCCACGTCCCAACCGACACAGTGGATGTGTTCATTTACTAAAGCAGCTTCTAAGACGATTTCTTTAACTTTTTCCCAATTCGGAATTTGAAAGCCGTCGAATTTTATTTTTGATTTAGGATGAGAATCGAAGCGGTCCAAATTTTTATTGAAAGCACGACCAGTCAATTTTCCTGTCTCGAGGTCTACTAAAACACTCATTCCACCTTGATGGAAGTTGTCGACGGCACCTTCTCCATTTCCGAATCTCATCGCGGCAAAGAGGATTTCGCTTTTACCATCGTAGGCAAATGTCATTACTCTTATAGTATTTACGCTTGCATCGCATATTTTTGATATGTCCGCGTGTTGAACGACATATTCTTCGAGAAATGATTTATCTTCTTTCAATTTTTGAAAAAAAGCTTCTCTGTCTTCGATATCTTTCGAATATACCTTTTCAACGCCGTGTCCTCCTAGACCATCGTACGGTTTCATCATGAAGCATTCGTGAGCATCTAAAAATTTTTCGAGTTCTTCAAAAGACCCTTCGGCAAAAAAATCGCGAGTTACATATTTTTGAAAATTTTTCAAAAAGTTCGGTTTGATCGTGAAGGCCGTCTTGTATTTCGAGGGACTGACAATTTCATAAAATCTGTCTTGATCTTTGATAGTAACATATTCCAACAATTCTTTTTTCGTCTTGTTATAAAGTTCGTAGTTGAGAAAGTCACTATACCCACTTCCAAGTAACCTAAAACAATTTAAAAATTTCCAACGAAGACTCCACATGCTCAATCCCGTTTCCTTACTGACTTTCTTCAAATTTTCATCGAATTTTTTAAAATTGCCTTTCAATGCATAACTTACTATACTCATCATATCACTCACTTTCATAATGATTTTATCAAATAGTAGAAATGATGTCCATATTTATAATTTTTCGAAGTACGATTTGACAAAGAAAAAACGTCGAAATTCGGCGTATTCTTTATGATCATTTCGATAGAAGCTCACAAATTAGGTTCGAAATCTCAGTAGGATTGTCGAGTGGCAAACCTTCGATGAGTCTCGCTTCCGAATAAAGTACTTTGGCATATTTCTTTAATTCGTCTTTGTCAGTTTCGTACAAATTTTTAAGTTTTTGGGCAATCGTATGATCTTTGTTTATTTCTAGAACAGTCTCAGCTTTGATGTGTTCGTCGGTAGGCATCGCATTGATGACTTTTTCCATCTCGACTGATAGATTTCCTTGACTTGTCAAACATACAGGATGATTTTTGAGTTTGTTTGTAAACTTTACATCCTTGACATAATCGGATAGAACTTCTTTCATTATGTCGAGCATATCTTTATTATTATCGTTCTCTTCTTCGATAATTTTTTTATCTTCTTCGCTGCCTAAGTTGACATCTTCGTTGGAAATATTTGTAAACTCTTTTCCTTCGTATTCTCTCAACATGCGAATGGCGAATTCGTCGATGTAGTCTTTTAAGTAGAGGACATCGTAGTCTTTGTCTTTAAAACTTTCGACTTGAGGCATGAGATCTATTTTGTCGTACGTTTCACCACACGCATAGTAGATCTTCTCTTGTCCATCGGCAAGGGCGTCTACGTATTCTTTTAAAGAAATCATCTTCTTGTTTTTAGATGAATAGAAAAGCAATAGGTCTTTCAAGTCATCTTTGTGCATTCCATAATCGTTGTAGACACCAAATTTTAGTTGAAGTCCGAAGTTTTCGAAGAATTTTTCGTACTCTTCTCGATTGTCTTTCATCATTGTCTCGAGTTCTTTTTTGATTTTGGTTTCGAGCGACTTGGCAATCAAAGAAACTTCTTTATCTTCTTGTAAAATCTCTCTCGAGATGTTCAGTGAAACATCGGGACTGTCGACGAGTCCTCTTATGAAACCGAAGTATTCGGGAATCAATTTAGGACATTTGTCCATGACCATGACTCCATTAGAATAAAGGGACACACCTCTTTCGAAGTTTTTGCCATAGAAATCGTACGGCGTGTGCTTTGGAATGAATAGTAGAGACGTATAAGTACACTTTCCTTCGACATTGTTTCTGAATACGCGAGCAGGACTTTCATAGTCGTAGTAAGTGTCCGTATAAAATTCGTCGTATTCTTCTTTAGAAACTTCCGACTCACTCTTTTTCCAAATAGGAGTCATACTGTTGATAGTTTCATCTTTTTCGACATCTTCGTACTCGTCTTTGCTTCCTTCTTTTAAAATGTGGTCCATCTTTTTCATGATGATCGGATAAGTTATGTAGTTCGAATACTTTTTGATTATATCTTCTAAAACATAGGTGTCCAAGTACTTACTGTATTCATAAGAATCATCGTCACTTTTTAAATAGATGGTTATATCGGTTCCGTAAGTTTCTTTTTTACTTTTTTCTATAGTGTAACCTTCTACGCCATCCGATTTCCAAAGGTATGCGTCTTCCGTTCCGAAGTGTTTAGATAACACTTCTATTTTCGATGCGACCATGAAGGCCGAATAGAATCCTACACCGAATTGTCCTATGACATCGATGTTCTCACGATTCTCATTTTCTTTTTTGAAGAGAAGGGATCCACTTTCGCATATAGTACCCAAATTGTGGTCGAGTTCAGCTTCCGTCATTCCTATTCCATTGTCACTGATCGTGATAATTCTTTTATCTTTGTCGAAAGATACTCTTATTTTGAAGTCGTCACGATCGACGTTTACTGAGTCATCGGTGAGAGATGCATAATGTAGTTTGTCAATCGCGTCCGACGCGTTCGAGATGATCTCTCTTAGAAAGATGTCCTTATTGGTGTATATGGAGTTGATCATCAAGTCCAAAAGTCTTTTCGATTCTGCTTTAAATTCTTGTTTTTTCATTTATATTTTTCAGTCCTTTCGTATATAAATTTACCACCATATTTGGCACTTGTCAACATCAAGTGCTAAACATTTGTTTTTCTTTTTGGCCGAGCTGAATGGAAAAGTTGTACAAATTCATTTTTTTTTGTTAAAATCGAGTTAGTGATGTTTATGAAAGCAATCGGTATAATTTGTGAATACAATCCTTTTCATAATGGACACTTGTATCATCTCGAACAATGCAAGAAAATGTACGACGACGCGGTTATCGTTTTGGTAATCGGTGGTTACTTTTTGGAACGTGGTGAAGTTTCGGTCATGAGTAAGTGGAACAAGACGGCTTTAGCTTTGAAGTATGGTGTCGATTTAGTCGTCGAATTGCCAGTTTTATATGGGACGAATGCAGGCGATTACTTCGCCTATTATGCAGTGAAAATTTTGAACGAATGTGGAGTCGACTGTATAGTTTTTGGAAGCGAATGTGACGACGTGGAACTCCTCAAGAGTATCGCAGTTTCTCAAAGTGACGAGCATTTCAACGAAAAGGTAAAAGAGCAACTCAAAAAGGGTATCAACTATCCGACTAGTTTGGCGGGCGTTTTGGAGGTCAAATTGGAAAGCAACGATCTGCTCGGCGTTTCCTATATAAAGGCGATCAATTCGATAAACGACAAAATCGAGCCTGTCACCATAAAGAGAACGAACGGATTCAACGATTTAGATAACGAAGATGATATCGTCAGTGCTCAAAATATACGTAGGAGAATTGTAGATGGTCAGGAAATAGAAAAATTCATACCCGATTATGACATTTCTTTGATAAATACTGTAGATTACGAAAAATTGTTCTCCCTATTGAGATTTAGAATTTTGACGGATAAAAACTTGGAAAAGTATTTGGGAGTCGACGAAGGACTCGAGAATAAACTCAAAAGTGTCATTCGCGAGGTATCTTCTTACGATGAACTTTTGGAAGGAATAAAGTCGAAGAGGTATACTACTTCACGGTTACGTAGGATGCTGATACATATCTTGTTGGGTATCTTGAAGGATGATATGAAGGAAGATTTCGAAGAATACAAAGTGTTGGGATTCAATTCGACAGGAAAAGAATATCTACGAAATTTACAGTCAAAAAAATTGGTATATAAAAGCGATGGTCGTGTACGTGAGATCGAGAATGTCGCGGCGACTATTTACGAAGATTTGACCAAAGATGCAAGTGTACAACTAGATTTCATGAATAAGCCCATAATAAAAGATTGACCGAACGATCAATCTTTTTATGTGTCAGATAATTAGTTGTCTCTTTTTCCATAGATCAAAATCAATCTCAGAAGTTCCAATAAGGCTGTCGCGACACTCGCTACATAAGTCATTGCTGCCGAGATGAGAACCATCTTGCCGTTTTGCAGTTCTTCCGAATTCAAAGTACCCATACTTTCGAGTTCTTTCAATGCTCTTTTAGAAGCATCTATCTCTACTGGTAGTGTGACAAGTTGGAAAAGTAAGATGACCACTTCGAACATTATACCGAGCCATATCAAATTGGTTACTCCGGCGATTACTCCTATGACAATGGCAATATAACCGGCGTACGACGAAAAGTTTACGAATGGCACTAGAGCTGCACGAACCCTCATGAATGTGTAGTTATCTTTGTCTTGGATGGCGTGTCCACATTCGTGAGCAGCGACAGCGACTGAAGAGATAGATTCTTTATGATAGACGTCGGTGGATAATCTGACGACTTTTCTTCGAGGATCGTAGTGATCGGTCAAGTTTCCTTTTGTCTCGACTACATAGATGTCTTGTAGACCATTTTTATCGAGTATTTCTCTCGCCACTTCGGCTCCACTTTTTCCTTTGGCGTTTTGGACTTTTTTGTATTTGCTGTACATCGCATTTATGAATATTTGTGCTCCTACAGTGATGATGAGTGCTATGAATGTCAATCCATAGTATATAGTATAATCGTTCATTTCTTACTCCTTTTCCTTTTTATTGTCTTCGATGACTTTTGTCTTGGTTATAAAATCGTGCAAGCCTCTTCTATCATCGTTCGTGAAAGATGAGAATATTAGGATGAGGGTGAATACTACAGTCAAGTAGTACAACAAGACATTGGCAATATAAAAACTTTCTTTTGGGATAGTAAACGCGAAGATCGAGGCGAGAACGGAAAATGGTATTCCGTATGTAATTGTTGTCCTCAAAGTCATCCTTTTTAAACTAGGTTTATCTTCTTCGACTGTCACTATTTTCAATTTCATCAATCTCTTTCCTACTGTTTGTCCATCGAAGTAATATGCGAAGAGTGCAAAGTATAAGAACGTACAAGCGATGGAGATCATTTGACTGTAGATCGATTTTCTAGAAGCTTCGTAAGTATAATTTATTGTGTTTTCTTTGTACTCTTCGAACAAGTCGACAAGTTTATCCTCGTCTTCCTCGTCGATTCCTTCTACTTCTTCTAGATATTGGTTTGTCAGTTCTTCGAATTCTGTTTGCAATTCGTAAGTCTTCTCATAATGAGGATTCAGTGGACTCACCGAAAGACTACCAGAGATGAGTGCAATGGCTGTGACATCGATGATGACTGCCAAGGATCTCTTTATATTGAACAGCATTTTCTTTTTAAAAGTTTCAAGCATCTTTTTAGTTTCACCTTTTTCTATATAGATATTATATCACAAACGAGCAATTTATACATCTTGCGACATTTCATCTTTTCATTTGTCTTTTCTTTCCAATTCAGGAAGATGTATGAAAAGTAACCCCAAGTCATCTAATATTTTTCCTAAATCGTCTTTTTCGATATTTTCTAAATAATTAGGTATGTCGAATTCGATCTTCTCGAGTGATTTATAAAAGTTTCTATCCAATTTAATTGCATATATGTATGCGAGTGCTTCTTCAAAATAGTCGGAGTCTTGTATTTTCTTTTCTATATTTTGACTTTTTCCCTTTGTGAAAAATGATTTGAAGCCGAGAATGCTTTCGGTTAGTTCATTTCCTTTTGCTGTTCGCTTTGGCATGGCTTTTTTGATAAGGTGGTTTACAAAAACACACGTGAGGCCCCAAATTAAACTGTAAACGTATATCTTCTCATAAAGACATGTTTCCCATATCGGGGTTGCTCTACTGACCAAAAGCGAAGTAAAGATGATTATCAAAGAGATGATGCGAAGTTTTATATTGCGACAATTGAAGAGCCCTTCTTTTATTACGATGGCGATTATAAAGAGTGCGCATATTATGATAAGTACGTCTTCCCAACTTCCGTATTTGATCGTCGGCATAATGAACATGGAAAGTAAAATGATGTAGCCGAAACTCCATACGGTTTTTCCTAAAATGGTGGCCGATTTTTCAAATATCGTATCCAAAAATTTGTTTTCGGCAAGTTCGTTTATCTCTTCGGCCGTGACCGCTAGAGATCCTGTCATATTTTCAGTGTCGATGACGACTGAACGTATATCTTTCAATTTCTTCGAGGCTTTACCTTTGTCGTAATTCGTCTTCAAAATATTTTCATTTATTTGGGCAACTTCGTCTTTGAATAAGTCATCGAAGAGTCTCTTCTCCATTTCATTTTGTCCATGATATTCACAGAGCTTTATTATTTCATAACGATTTTGTCCTCGTTTAGAATTTTTATCAACTTTTTTGATTTTCAAATAACCTTCTTTGGCAAGTGATATTATCAAAAGAGCGACATCTTCGTTTTCGAGTGAACCATTTAGGGCGAGCCTAATTTCTAGAAGATCTCCCTTTGGCAATTTGGACGTTTTACCGATTTTCAACTTGTCGTCTCGTCCGAAGAAGAACCAAATGACGAAGGAGAAGGCGACCAAAGTGGTCGGCAAAGCGAATGCAGCTATGATGGTCCAATCGATCTTTTGTTCATCGAAGTAGTTGTCGTCTAAAAATAAAGTAATGTGTATGTCTTCATTTTTTAGAATATCATCTACTTGCCCAACGATGGTATTTTCATGTCTATTGACAGTCACATGTGAACTTTTATCTTTTCCTTCGCCGTCGGTGAATTGCAATTTCGATAGATCGAAGTCTTTGGGCATTTCTATAGAAAATTCTACATTTTTGAGGCACGAATTCCAATGATCGTAAGATATGTGCAAATCTACAAAGTCCATTGGTGGTTGCCTGTTCGTTTGGTAACTGTATGTGAGAGTATGTTTTGCGACTTCATCGATATCGTCAAAAGTGAAAACTTTGCCTTCCATGTTGAAACGTACTGATAGATCGTTTTGTTTTTGAAAACTCAATATTTTTGTACTATACCGAGATTGCGAACCATCCCTGTTTTTGATGACTGTCTCGATCGGTACTGTCCTTTTTGTCGTACGATCTTCTTCATTGTAATGAGCTTTGAACGTTTCTGTCACTTCATTAGTATTGTTTTCCTTTACGATCACAGTATACTTATAGTCTTCGATGATATAATCTTCGTTCGTACATTTGTCATCGGTCACTCCTTCACTTTTTCCTAAGGTGCCATTTTTAGTTTCGAAATCGACACTGTAAAAGACTATTTTATTGGAATCGTAATCGGGATTGGCTTTTTTGTCGAGCATGGCAAACAATGCGTTGTTTTTTTCTTTATCGATTGCGTATTCTTTTATGCTCGAATACAATAATACTTTCTTTTCGTCGTAATAGCTGATTTTAGCTCTCAAGATAAGATCTTCTTTGGTCGGATTCAATATTTCGGCAATCAAACCAAAATTGTTCACGGTCATCTTAGTGTTGTCGACAAAGTGTAACGATTTGATTTTTATTTTATCTACCGTCATGCTGACGCTGTCTTCGATTGGAACGTACTCTTTCGAAGATGCCATGACGACTGGTGTAAATGTAAATACGGCTAATATGATCACAGTCAAAATTTTATTTTTCATCGATTTTCCTTTCTTTGTTTGATATATTGGTCTTCTTTAGCGTTCTGTTTTGTATCCGATTTGGTTATTTTCAATAAGGCACGAGTCATTTTTTTTGAAAGTATTCTTTCATATTCTTGTTTGGCCTTTTCATATTCTTTTGTCGATTGCTCGATTTCTATGCGAATACTATTTGCTTTTTCTAAGAGTCTCGATTCGATATCTTCTTCAGCGAAGAGCTCTTCGATGAGATCGTCTAATTTTCGATCGGTCGAACGTTTTTTTTCGAATGACATATTGTCGTAAGTCGTATTTCTCAGTAGTATCAAACTTTCGACGATTCTTTTTTTATGAGGTATTTGTTTTTTTCCTTTTTCGATGATACTCGGGATCGAAGCCCATCTTTTTTTGATTTTCATATTCAGTTCTATGGAACTATCTACAAATCTTTTTTTAGTAGTATTTATTCTTAAAAAATTGTAGATCAAATATGAGACTACGATGATTGTGAGGGCCAAAGTAATCAAAATCGTTCGGTCCATAAATACCTCCATTTTTCTAAGTACATTATATCACAGCAAGCTCGAATTGTACAAGAAAAGAGACGATTGTGAGGATACGTGTCGATTCCTTAATCGTCTCATTTTAAGTATTTTTCTAAGAATTTGGCAAGTGCCTTATTTCCTTCTTCGGACAAATGTATGTGATCTGCCATCAAGTATTCGGAATGTTTTTCTATTTCTTTATAAAAATCAATTTTGGTAATTTTTGAATTTTCATTTGAAGATATTTTTATTTCGTCTTCGATTGCGACCAAGTATACTTCTAAATTTTTGTATTTATTTGCAATCTTTTCTATTTGTTCTTTGTTCAATTCCATGGAGCGGTCGAAAACTAAAATTAATCGTCCAAAAGAATCTTTTTTTAAATCTTTCCCGATGTCGGATACGAGAGTGTCGTAAGTGTAGTCTTTGTCGGTTTCGTATTTGGCATCCGGGAATTTCTTTTCTAATTGGATATAACTGTTTATCAGTAGTTCGTTTCCATAAAATATGATTTTTTTCTTTTGTTCTTCATCATGATCTTTTATTATTTGATCTTTTTTAGCACGATACTCTTCTAAATATACTCGGTATATATTTTCGTATATGACGTTTGTATAAGCTTTTTGCCCTGTTGGATTCAAGTGAATTCCGTCTGCATAGAAGTATTCTTTATGGTCCTTCGATTCTTCGGCCCAATCGATGATATAAAGATTATCGTACAAGGTTTCTAAATCTGCAAGTTTTTCATTGATGTGAACATCTTTATCGTTAGTCACATTTATCCAAAACACTTTTCTATTTTCGCATTCTTCTATTATGGCTTTCTTGCAGCTTTCACTGCAGTCTCCATTGGCGCCTAGATTTATGACTACGGTGTCTCCCAATAAAGATTTCGATTTCAATTCGGCGAGTATTTCTTTTGCGGCCCATATACTTCTCGAGACTTCGGCATCGAAATAACTGTTAGGAAATTTTTTATAAAGTGCATCTACTGCGCCTAACAAGACCGAATCACCAACTCCTGTGATATGCAAAGAAGTGACTACATTTTCTATTTCTTTCTCTTCGAGATCGAGTTTATCCAATATAGCAGCCCAATTTTCTTCATCTTTTTGGAATTTATCTTTATAATCCTTTTGTTTTTCTGCCATTTTCTTTTCATTTTCGGCAAGTTTTGCTTCGAGAGCCTTCATTTCTTCAGTGTGATCTACGGCTAAGTAAAGATATAAGCCTCCGATCGATGACAAATAAATCGTAAACAAAAGAGTCAAATAGAAGAAAGGTTTACTTCTTTTTTTACTTTTGAAAGTGAGTGATCCATTCAATATGCAACTCAAGATCAAAGTTGTCAAAATGATGAGTACGATATTCCAAGAATTATCGGGATACAATGTTTGAAAGAAAAAGATGACTGGATACTGTATCAGATATATTTCGTAACATACATTTCCAAACTTTTCGAATAACTTGTTTTCTTTTTGGGTAGAAAATACTGTCCCGTAGTCTATTAGTCTACAAGTTATCAAAGTCGATGCGACCAATGCGAGTGTAAAATGAGATGAACTAGCATCCACTAAAACGAACAATGCAAGTAAGCAAGTCATGTACGCATAGAATATTATCCGATTAGGAATTTTTCTTTTAAACGGTTTAAAAATGGGTGGCTTGTAATAGCCATGTAAGAAGCCTAAAAACAGTCCAAATAACAATGAAAAAATACGTGTGAATGTCGAATAATATGTGAACATAGTATTCGAGTTAAGACTGCTTTGATAAAAATAGATACACCCTCCGATGGCAAGCATTCCAGTCAAAATGCATGGAATACTTTTGTGAAGTTTGTCCCCTATCTTTTTGAGGATTAAAAATAATATTGGAAAGACGAGTTCGAATTGCATCAGTATCGAAACGTACCATAAGTGCATGAACGGTGAATCGATGTGTCTAGAAAAATAATCCAAGTTGGCTCCCAATTGCCAAAAGTTGTTGTAACCTAAAAGTGCCGACGTAGATTCCGGTTTCATATTGAGCCAACTGACTTGTGGCAAAACGGATGCGACAAAGACAGTGCATAAAATGACGATCACCAAAGGAATATATATTTTTTTTAACCGATTCAAATAATACGATTTTAAAGAGAACTTTTCTTTTTTAAAAGCACTTATAGATGAAAGAAAACCACTCATCACAAAGAACGTACAAACCGCCAAATATCCACCTTTTAAGATTCCTAAATGGTACAAAAGAATCGCCAAACACGAAACGATTCTGATAAAATTTATGTCTTTGTAAAAAATCTTTTTATTCTTCATACTTCATAACTACCTCTACTGTTGTGATTATATTATATATAAATTTTGTCATCTTGTAAAGATGTGCCCATTTTAATTTGATCAGATAACAATAAATTATGTCGTCATGTAATACTATTCTCTTTTTTTAATTCACTTTTTCTCAAATATAAAACTGTCAATAAAATGCCACCTACACTCATCATCAAGGAAACTTTGAATCCTTTTGGACTGTATTCGAAAGTTATTTTATGAAATCCCTTTTCGAGTTTTAATCCCACGAAGGTGTTGTATATTTTTACAGTTTTTTCCTTTTTTCCGTCGACATATATAGTCCATCCATCGTCATAAGGAATCGTCGTAAAGACGACTTGTTCTTCATCTAGTTCGATTTCTGCTTCTATGTGGTCACTTTTAGAAAAATCCATGATATCATTGTATCAATTTTCACTATAAAAGTCATCCCTCGTGAACAAATAATATTAAAATAGTTTTAAAAAAAATGAATTGTAATATAAACTGATTATCGTAAAATAAATACGCAAAGCATGGGAATTTTGGGTATTTGGACTTTATTTGAAAAGAGCTTTTTACATATTATATATCAGAAAGGAGAATTATTTATGAATAATGGATTTTGTCCCAATCACATGGCGAATGTCAAAGTATTCAAATGTTTAGGTGCGACTGGCCCTACTGGCCCTACTGGACCTCAAGGAATAGCCGGTGCTGTCGGAGCCACAGGATCAACTGGCCCTACTGGACCGACGGGACCTCAAGGAATAGCCGGTGCTGTCGGAGCCACAGGATCAACTGGCCCTACTGGACCGACGGGACCTCAAGGAATAGCCGGTGCTGTCGGAGCCACAGGATCAACTGGCCCTACTGGGCCAACGGGGCCTCAAGGAATAGCTGGTGCTGTCGGAGCCACAGGATCAACTGGCCCTACTGGACCGACGGGACCTCAAGGAATAGCCGGTGCTGTCGGAGCCACAGGATCAACTGGCCCTACTGGACCGACGGGACCTCAAGGAATAGCCGGTGCTGTCGGAGCCACAGGATCAACTGGCCCTACTGGGCCAACGGGACCTCAAGGAATTGCTGGTGCTATCGGAACCACAGGATCAACTGGTCCTACTGGACCGACAGGTCCGACTGGAAGTACACCAAATGTTACTATGACCATAGGTACAGTAACTACGGGGGCACCAGGTTCTACTGCAACTGCAACTATCACAGGAACAGCACCAAATTTTGTTTTGAATTTGACTATACCTCAAGGTCCAACCGGTCCAGCAGGAACTATATAGGGAGATATTATGAGAAAAAATAAATTCAAAGTGGTCGTATATGCTATTACAAAAAATGAGGAGAAATTCGTCGACAGATGGGTAGATTCTATGCAAGAAGCAGATGAAATTGTCGTTTTAGATACTGGTTCGGATGATGAAACAGTATCCAAGTTACAGGCTCGAGGAGTCAAAGTGACAGTGCAAAAAATCGAACCATGGAGATTCGATGTGGCGAGGAATAAATCACTAGAAGCTGTTCCTGATGATGCTGACATATGTGTGTGTACTGATTTGGATGAAGTTTTCGTACCAGGTTGGCGTACCACTTTAGAAAACCTTTGGCAGGAAGAAACTACTAGATTGAGATACAACTACAATTGGTCTTTAGACGAAGATGATAAACCACTAGTCAATTTTTATATCGAAAAAATACATATCAAAAAGGGGTATCGTTGGACTCACCCTGTACATGAAGTACTATCATACGATGGCATCGAAAATTTTTTGACAACCGATGATATTACTGTAAATCACTATCCCGATAAAGAAAAATCTCGCACCAGTTATTTACCTCTTTTAGAATTGTCCGTCGAAGAAAGTCCAAAAGATGATAGAAATGTTCATTACCTAGGTAGAGAGTACATGTACTACGGCAAATGGAATGAGGCTATCGATACGCTGATTTATCATTTAACATTGCCGACAGCAACTTGGAAAGATGAACGTTGTGCATCCATGCGCTTTATCTCTAGGTGTTATAAGAATCTAAAAAGATACGATGAAGCAAAACTATGGCTCGATAAAGCTATGGTAGAAGCGCCTTACCTCAGAGATCCTTTTGTAGAAAGAGAACTTTTGGCTTACTCTTTGAACGAATGGTACGACGTGATAAAATATGGAAAAAGAGCATTAAGCATAGTCGAACATCCTAAAAGCTATATTAATGAAATATTCAGTTTCGATGGGACACCTTACGACCTTATGTCTTTAGCATATTACTATATTGGCGAAAAGAATTTGGCTTTAGAATACGTAAAAAAGGCTTTAATCTATTCACCAAATGATGAACGATTATTAAATAACAAAAAAATATTCGAAGATGCATTAAAAAATTGAGAGCGCGATCTCTCAATTTTTTTACTGTACAGGTAAATGAACAATCTTCGTCAGGTAATAGTTTTCTCCTCTCAATTCGAAGTAGAAATCGTAGTCATCAATTGGATGTGTCTCTGAGATCAGTTCAATTTTTTCTTTCAATTGACTAGAAGGTATTTTAAACAACTCTTCATCCGAATTGTAGTTGTGTATCGCATAGTGATCTTCTTTTTCTTTTTTGCTCTTTTTTTTGTAGGATGCATAGAAAGATTTAACTCTCAAAATGATATAGTTTCCTTCTTTCTTGGCACTCTTCAATTCGGTTCTAGAAATCTCCAATTTCGGATCGCACTTTTTAAAGGTGAATTCGTAGTCGGTTCCTGTGTATAAGTACCCTACTATTCCACATGAGGATGCGGGTTGAAAGTTGATACTTTTAGCATCTATAGAGTCTCCTTTGAATAGATTTCTCGCTTGATCTATAACTCTATCGGCATTGATCTTCGTCTTTTCTTTTTTATCATCGATCTTCTCTATATCGAATAGACCATTTTCGTACATGTATTCGATAGTTATATAGAGCTTTTCTTCTATACTGAGCTCTTTTTCATTATCGTCCATTTTGAAATACGCATGTTTATAGTTATCACTAGATAACGAATCATTAAACAATGTCAATTTCGAATAAATTTTTTGAACAAGTTCTGAGTTCGTCTCTAGTACGCGGCTAGTCAAATTGCTTCCACCAGATGGTTCTTTCGAAAATGTGACATTGGCTTTTATCAAGAGAACCAAGGCGATCATCACTGCCATACATATTGCAATTCTCAATAATTTATCTTTTTTCATAATTTTTTTCCTTATCTAAATAAGGATATCATACTAGGTTAATGGTTGTCAAATCGACCCATTCGGTTTACTTTTTTAATAGAAAACTTTACAAAAAAAGAGTAGTAAAACTACTCAAAATCTCTATCTCTCAAAAATGGCGGAAGATCGTAATCTTCAGGTTCACTTTGTGGTTTTCTTTCCTCTTTAGGGACATATTCGCCTTCTCTATTTATTGCATCATCATCGAATCCCGTAGCAATTACTGTGACGATTACCTCGTCGTTTAGATTTTCGTTTATGACAGCACCGAATATAGTGTTGATATCGGTACTTGCTGCTTCTCTTACGACTTCAGCGGCATCTTCAGCTTCGAAGAGTGTCAACGATTTACCACCAGTAATGTTGATGATGGCATCTGTAGCACCTTGTATGCTCGTTTCCAAAAGTGGACTAGAGACGGCATGTTTAGCTGCTTCGATAGCTCTATTTTCACCTACTCCGATACCTATACCGATAAGGGCATTTCCGCGTTTTTCCATGACTGCTTTGACATCGGCGAAGTCGAGGTTTACGAGTCCTGTTATAGCGATCAAGTCACTTATAGATTGTACTCCACGGTGAAGTATGTTGTCTACTTCTTTGAAGGCATCCGAAATAGGTGTAGATTTGTCTATTATATCTCTCAATCTATCGTTAGGAATTACAATCAATGTATCTACATTTTTCTTAAGTTCATCGACCCCTTTGAGGGCTTGCTCCATTCTTCTTTTTCCTTCGAAACGGAATGGCTTAGTGACTATTCCGACAGTCAATGCACCCAAGCTTTGAGCTATTTCGGCGATGACAGGAGCACCTCCTGTACCTGTTCCTCCGCCCATTCCGCATGTTACGAAGACCATGTCGGCTCCCTTGAGGGCTTCTTCTATTTCACTTTTCGATTCTAGTGCCGCTTCTTTTCCTACTTCAGGTTTAGCACCGGCTCCCAAACCGTTCGTTATTGTAGAACCGATTTGTAGTTTTATAGGGGCTTTACTATTATTCAAAACCTGTAAGTCCGTATTTGCAACTATGAAATCTACACCTCTTACACCGGACTCGATCATTCTATTGACGGCGTTGCATCCACCTCCACCGACACCGATTACTTTGATTTTTGCTATTTGGTCCATTTCTAATCCGTTCATAATTTCATCTCCTAACTAATTATCAAAGAAATATCCGAATACCTTACCGAGTAAGGAATTGTTATTAGTATTCGTCTCTTTATCGCCTAGTTTCATATCTTCGAGTTCTTCATTAGAAAATATGGACAAGGCTTTGCCTTTCGTTTCTAAGCGTTCGTCGTAAAGTTTTATTGCTCCGACGGCACTCGTATACGAATTATCTCTCGCTCCTATTAGATTCAACTTTCCGATAGTAGCTCTTTTTCCAAACTCAGAATCGACTACATAGTTGAAATCGCGAAGTTCCGTGAGACCTCCTGAAACAATTATATAACTAATTTCGCTTTTTGTTAAGATATTTATTTGTTTTTTTACTAAATTTAATATATCTACTATTCTACTCGTTGCGATTTCACTCATATCGTATTGATTCAATTTAACTTCTTCACCATCGTAGTTGGTGACTAGCCTGTATTCATTGGGGTTGGCTAATTTACTGGAAGCGAGTGTTATATCATTGTAAATGGCTTTGGCATCCGATTCATCAATCTTGCATACGAAACTGATATCATTTACGATGTTTTTGCCACCGTTTCTGAAAGTCGAAACTTCCGTGATCATACCTTGATCGAAGATGGATACTGTACCAATTTCTGCTCCTAGATTTACTATTACTCCGTATGTGACATCGGTAGAAGCGTTTTTAAAAGCATAATAATCGCATACTGCAGTCGGAACGACATCCAATACCTTTAGGCCGGCTTTGTTGACTATGTCGAGCATTTCACTTACATAATCTTTATGTGAAGAAACGACTAAGGCTTTTAGTCCCAAGTTTTCACTCACTTGACCAACAGGATGAGAAGTTACGACATCTCCATCGATAGTAAATTCGACTGGCAAAACGCTCACCAAGGCATAGTCCTCAGGAATCTTTCCATCGACACATTTCGATATGACATTTTGGACATCTGACCCACTTATCGTCTTAGTCGCGTCTTTTATTTTTATAGCACTTGCCGATTTGCTGATTCTAGTTCCCACCATGTTCAAGCATAAAACACACTTTTCTACCGTTACACCGAGCATCTTTGAAGACTCATCTACTGCTTCTTTGATAGAAGCGATGACTGCATTTTCATCGACTATCTTACCACGTTCGATACCTTTAGTTTCGGTTTTAGAAGCACTCAAAATGTGAAGACGATTATCAAAGAATTCGCCGACGACCAATTTTGTACTGTCACTACCGATATCGATGCTTGCTATTATTTTCCTCACATTGAACACTCCATTTTTTTACACAATCAATTATACTATAAATAGTTGTTAAAGTAAAATCTTTTTTGGCTCTTTGAGATGTCCTGTGTTTAGTCATTTAATTCATCATTTTTCCAAGGTTTTACATGAATTAATGTAAGACGTATTTCGGGAACGGATGAAAGAATGAAGTTTTTGATCCGATCTGCTATTTCGTAGCTTGCGATTGTAGAAAGTTTGCCTTCTACATAGATAGTCATAGATATTTGATATTGATATCCTATGGGAGAAGACGCAAAGTGATCTACACTTTTTACCTCTTCAAATGAATTTACGATGTCGATGATGTGTTCTTCGATTTTTGTATCGATCGCTTTATCCATCAAAACGTCGTAACTTTTTTTGAATATTTGGAATGAGGATGCGAATATCCAAACTGCTATAAAGAGTCCTACTAAACTGTCGAGAGTGAATATGCCTTTTGAAGCAAGAAGTACGGATATTAAATTTAGAGTGGTGAGTACACAGTCATTACGGTGATCTATCGCATTCGAAGAAATGAGTAAATTATCGTATTTCCGAGCAATTTTAGCAGTGTAAATGTACAGCAATAATTTTAATATTATCGTCAAAAGGCACACGATGATAAGCCATGGAGAATAAGTGTATTCTTTGGGAATTACGAGATTTTTTAACGAAGAGTATATGAGATTTGTTGTTAGTAAGAACATTACGATCGAAATTATGAGAGAATAAATATATTCTGCTTTTCCGTGACCATAATTATGGTCGGCGTCTCTTGGTTTTGAGGATATGTGATTTCCTAAGAAAGTTATAGCCGACGTGATGACATCTGAGATGCTGTTGAAGGCATCGATCGTCATCGCTTGTGAATTGGTCAATAGTCCTATGGAAGATTTTATGAGAAATAGAAATAAGTTTCCTATCATGCCGTAGATACTGGCCACTTTTATTTTTTTGAACTTAGTATTCATCAAAAATCACCTTTATATATTTTATGAAAAAAGGTGTTCTATTGTTTATAAGGATATGTTTTATAATGTCTACAATTTAAAAAATGAGCCCTTAAATGGGTATTTTTGCATATAAAAATGAGAGCAAAACTCCCATTTTATCTAGCTTTCAGCCCCATAGTCATCAACTGGAACCACACTTTTTTTCTATTTTTCCCTTTAAATACTGACTTAGATTAAAACTGTCCGGTTCTAAGCTTGGTATGGATCTGTTGTTGTTCCCGTTCCTCTCAAGGTTTTTACGTATTCTGCACTTAGGTTTATGACCGGTGCTATGGCACCACTGTAGTATACATAATTGTAGTACATGCCGCTGTTAAGGTGCACGATGAACACACTAGCATAGCCGTTATAATAGTAAGGCGAGAGCGACCAGTACCAATAACTTCCGCCTCGGTTTAAGTAATACCTTGTATTTGATGTATTATACTTTCCTGAACCTGCGGCTACTATTTCATCCGCGGTTATCAAGCCTACTGGATATGTTAGTGCTCCGTTTCCTTTACTCGTGTCATTCACTGTAAATGCATCATTCTTTTGTGCACATCTGAAAGTTGGAGTTGCTCCTGTATATCCGCCGAAACATGCTCTCATTCTCGCGAATGCTCCATAGGCTGTATAATTACTTCCATAACCTAATCCTGTGTCCTCAAACCATCCTGTTTCTGCCTTTCCTGGTGTGCTCCTATCATTACAAAACAGTGTATCCGATACTGCGCTTCCATATCCTTTATCTGCTATATTCGTCTTGTACCATGCATCTACTACTTCCTTGATTGTTGAATCGGCTGTGTTCGTCTGAGCCTGTGCCTTGCTTGTACTTGCCGTTGTCCCTGACGGTCCATACATCCATCCTACATATTTGTTGTCATTATAACTACTATTGTACGCTTGTCCTGTCTTGATGAATCTGTTTGAACTGTTTGCTCCATTCGCATGTGCCTGTGTTCCATCATATATGATTCGGAGTGATCCATCTCCATTGACTCGGATTATTCTCCAATAGAAGCCTGCGAATTTGACATAGTTGTTTGTTACTGCTCCTCGATAGTAATAACTTGTCCCATAATCATCTTCCATCTCGAAGACTCCTTCATCAGTTGTCGCTGGATCGTCGAACCCACTCTTTGTTCCTTGCGATGTCACATTTAGATGTTTTAATGTTTCTAATCCATAGTTTATTTCATAATTTATGTCTTCTACTTTGAACTTCGTATTGAATATGGCATTTATATCTGCATCTTGATTGACATCACTCAAGTAATTCAAAGTTATTTCTAAATTGTAATAATATGTTTTACCTACTGGTATAATTAAACTGTTTGCTAAGATTTTCTTTGAAGCATTCTTGGACTGTGGTACATTGGTTTTACTTACTACTTCAGTATATGTTCCATTTTCAGTTTCACTGTAAGAAAGTGTATAAGTTAAACTACCTTCATTGTATGTATTGACCATCTCATCGAAGAACATCTTGACTTTCGCGTCCGCTGTTCCAGTATTCTCAATCGTGAATTTCTTGGTGACCGATTCTCCAAAGTTTAACACGGCATTTAAACCTAAATCGTTATCACTGAACTTAACACTTACAGTTGCCGTATTGAGAGTAGCATCCAGCGGAGTAACTTCTCCCATCGCGGTGAAGTATGCATAAGATACACTTCCTACGATCGTCAAGACTGACGCGATTGCGACTAACAAACATATCATTCTCTTCGTTCTCAAATTCATAATAAAAGCCTCTTCTCTTCTATATTAGATTAGCATGAATTATCCAAAAAATTTGTCTAATCGAGTCATAAAAAATTTGTAGCAAAATTATCACTATAATTAGATATTCATCTAATCTCTACTATGATCACATTATACAAAATATATTTTGTATAAGCAAGTGTTAAGATAGGTTTTAAATATAAAAAAGAAGATCAACTCTTTTTCATTGATTCTTCTTTTTAATAGTAAAAGCTCCATGTCCTCCGGACTTTTGATCATAATTCTTTTGGGCTTCATCACCAATACAATATTTGACATCGTATTTGTTCATCAAAGCTTCGGTCATATCTCTATATAGTTGGATAGCTTCATCGAAACAGTCTAAAGCAATAAATTTAGTCGCCTTTTTTAAATACACAAATATATCTTCGGCTACTGATCGACGATTCTCGTCGGCTTTAATAGCTTTTGCCAATACAGGTCCAACTACATCATACAACATCAACAAATCCCTATATTCAGGATTATCTTGCATATGATTTCCTCGCATGAATCGGAGACTTTCCAAGATCGGTGAATCATCTTTCATGCCTAAGATTTCGACGACTGCTGTAGTGATAAAACATCCTACTGAAGTGTAGCCTTTATTTGCTGCTCTATATTCTTGTGCATTCTTAATCGCACGGGAAGCTTTGTATACGTCATATCTTCTTTCAGTAAAATCTCTACATACATCTCCCAAAAAATCGTCTGCGGGCAAGTATTTACAACTTTTTTCGCACATAGAAATCCCTGTAGTTTCATCGACATTGTCTATTTGAAAATGTCTACAATTTCCACACACATTTCCCATTTTATATTCTCCCCCCTTCTAGGTGAGAAGTATTATAGCACAAAACTAAAAAAGAAGCAAATATGCTTCTATGTGATCTCAAAATTATTTTACACTAACTGGGTTAGTAAGATCGATATGAGCTCTGAAACTTTTTCCTTGGTTGTTATCTTGAGTTTTATCCTCAAAATTGACGAAGTTTAGAGTCATTTGGTATTCGTCAGTTTGACCGATAGCAATTCTCTTGTCGTCGACAAATTGGTACTTTTTAGGAACATTGGCTCCATCAGTCAAATCCCATTGAAGTCCATTAGTGATTTCTGTCACATTAGTCGCGTCACCGATTTTTTTGACTGTACCAGTGGTTGTAGATGTGATGCTCAAAAGCAATTGTCCATCTCCATCGATGTTGTTAAGAGTATTTTCATCGATAACTAGTTCGAGGTCATATTGTTGGTCAACAGTACTTGTGCTAGGATTAGTAACTGTAAATCTTCCTTGCTCTTCTGAATTAGTCGTTCCAGGAATGATGTTAGCCAATTCGAATTGTTGTCCAAGATATTGAAGTCCAACTGGTGCAGCAGTCGAGATACTCATGCTTTGGTTAGATTCGTTATTGACTTGTGTAGAGAAGTACGCGAATGTAGCACCTACTAATGCTACTAACAATGTCGCAACTCCGATAACTGTCAATAAAATTGTATTTCCGTCTCCCTTTTCTCTGTCCATTTTATATTCCTCCTTTACTATAACAAGTTTAGCAAAGTTAAATTAAAAAAGCAACAAAAAAGTAGAGATTTTTAAAAATTATACAATCATAATATGTCGATTATCATTTTTTGGCGATAAAGTAAAAATTTGTTCCTTTTCCTACTGTACTTTTTACTCCGTATATGAAATCGTGAGCTTCGAGTATTTCTCGCACTATGGATAATCCTAGTCCTGTGCCTACTTTGTTGCGTTTGTGTTTCTTTTCAGTTTTGTAATAGCGGTCCCAAACGTGTGCTATTGTCTTTTCGTCGATGCCAGCTCCTGTGTCTATGATTTCTACTTGGTAACCTGTTTTGACTTTGGTCAAATTTATGTAAACTGTAGAATCAACGCCGGTGTAATTGATGGCATTGTTTATCAAGTTGTATATGACTTGATTCATTTTTCCTTTGTCTGCGAAAATCATAGCAGATTCGGGGCCCGTATAGACGAAGTTGTAATTTTCGGTCAGTTCGAGTATTTCGAATTTTTGAATGATGTTTTTAATTTCTGATACTAGATCGTATTTTTCTTTGGTCAATTTTTCGGCATTGGCTTCGAGTTTGGAAAGAGAGATTATATCATTGACTAATTCATTTAAGCGATCCGACTCGTTTATGATGACATTCAAATGTTCTTTTCTCTTAGCGGGATCTTTATATGTGATGTCGCGAACCATTTCGGCATAAGATTTTATGAGTGTCAAAGGGGTTTTCAAATCGTGACCGACGTTTGCCATCAAATCACGTCGATAATCGTCAGTTTTGATCATTTCACTCATCGCGTAGTTTAATGTTTCCGATAGTTCATCAATTTCCGAAATGTTCGAAGGTTCAAATTTTACTTGCAGGTCCCCTTTACCCATCTTTTTAGCCTTCTTCGTAATTTCGAAAATCGGTTTGGTGATCGAGTGTGAAACAAAGTATGCAATGACTATAGATAAGATGATGACTACTATCAAAAGATATATCAATTGTTCTTTCAGCACTTTGTTTGTAGCATCTAAGCTTTCCAATTGACTGTTTATGAAAACGTAATTATCCCCGATTCGCATGCCAAAGAGAAAACTTTTCGTATTGTAAAGGGGATTCGTTATTTTGTAAAACATACTTTCCTCTTCACCTGTGTACATACGATCCATCAAGTTGGCGGTTTTATTACTAGGAGACTTGAGCAAGCACCCTTTCATGTTTTCGTTATAAAGATATTTACTTGTTCTCGTCACGTATTCGATACAAACGTCTTGTTCATTGCTTATCGATAAGAAAAAACTACCCAGGTCATCGATTCCATTTTGCAATTTTTGAGCGATGCTTTCCACTTGATCTATTTTGTACACTTCGTAGTAGTAATTTAGATATAGTGTTTGAAAAAAATACAAAATCATCAGGATGAAGATGCTGAAGAGAGTTATCGTAAAAGTCGTCTTCAAACTGAAGGAGTATTTTCTATTCTTTATGTTCAAATTTGTAACCTACCCCTCTAAGTGTGACTATGTTATCTTTATACTTTCCAATTTTGCTTCTCAGTGTTTTGATGTGCGTGTCTACCGTACGATCGTCTCCATAAAAGTCGTAGCCCCATATGTTCGTGAGCAGTTGTTCTCTCGATACGGCGATATTTTCGTTTTCGATGAGATACTTCAAGAGTTCGTATTCTTTCAAAGTCAAGATGGCCTTTTCATTGTCTACGTATACTTCACGAGCTCCATCATCGATGACGAGAGTGTCTATAGTATATTTCTTTGTTACTTTATTCACTCTTTTCAAGATTGCTTTTATTCTAGCCATAAGTTCCTTTGGACTAAAAGGTTTTTGAACATAGTCATCTATTCCCAAATCGAAGCCTAAGAGTTTATCGTATTCTTCTCCACGTGCACTGAGCATCAATATGGGTGTATTCTTTTCTTTTTGTATTTCCTTGACTGCTTGATAACCGTCTAGTTTAGGCATCATTATATCCATAATGATGAGATCGTATGAATTTTCTTTACATTTGTCGATCGCTTCTAAACCGTTGGACGCTTCGTCTATTTCGTATCCTTCGATCTCGGCGTATTCTTTGATTACCGTTCTAATAAGTTCTTCATCATCTACTATCAATATTCTCATAAAGTGCTCACTTCCTCACAAGAGATATTATAGCATATTTGTGAAGTTTGTATGAATAAGGGCATACAATATACTAAAAATTTTTAAAATGCACACTTTTAAAAGTCTTTACACTTGTATGTAAAGTTGACGTTGAACGTGTTGTGCATTGAAAGTTGGTGTGTTAATATAAGCAACCAAAAGGAGAGATTATTATGGCAAATGAAGAAACACAAGGATTTATACAATTGATCGACATAGATATGCTTCGATCTTTGCACTTGCCAACTCATGTTTTGAAAGAATTAATGAAGGGTGATTTATATAAAATGGAAGCGCACGGAATTTTGAAATTGAGTTCTGGAGTAAGGAGCAGAGGAGAACATATCTATCTCGACATTACAGGTTTTGGGGAAGAAACGAATTCTGCTGTGTTTTCTATAATTAAAGATAAACTCAGACCACTTGTTTTGGAACATCCGTCTAGTCAAATAGTTAGTGAATTTCATCCACATGGACAATCGGTCGAATTGTTTCTAGTAGATGATTATTATGCTAATTTACCGGCTTCCGATAAAGAAAAGTTGGGAAAGGAATTTGTATCCGTCGTCGCGACTGATGGAGGTTTTACTATCAAAGATTTGCTGTCCAAAAGAGATATTCAGGGTGATACATTTTTAAAAGTACCTGTCGATTTGGATGAACAGACCGCTGAAAAAATAAAGGGTAGAATTGTTGGCTACAGACAAACTGAAGAAAAGGGAGTTTACATCCCTAGTGATATAGAACACGAAATGAATAAGAATGCTCAATTGTGAGTCATTCTTATTTTTTTGTTAACATATGAAAAAGTTTATCTTCATGTTTTTCGATCAATTTATCGAATAAATAGTAAAAAGTCTTGCAAATTATCATAAAATATTATATACTCTTTTTGTCTTATTGATTAAGACAGTGCCTTGCCCATGTGGCGGAATAGGTAGACGCACAGGACTTAAAATCCTGCGAGCATTAAAACTCATGCCGGTTCAAGTCCGGCCGTGGGCACCATTTGATTTATTATCCCGGGAAGTAGCACAGCTTGGTAGTGCACCTGGTTTGGGACCAGGGGGTCGCAGGTTCGAATCCTGTCTTCCCGACCACTTTGATTATCACCTCTCTCTAATGAGAGGTTTTTAATTAGTTTTTTATTTGAAAAGATGTGAGCGATATGGTATCATTCTTTTATGGATTGGATGAGATTTCTCGAATACAATTCTAGTTTGAAGGTGACGTTCGATGAAAGTTTATACAGGAAGTATTCAAAACTGCAATAACGAGAATAGTATCTCCGTTTATAAATTGATAGACTCTTGTGGAAATACGACAATTCCAAGTCAGGACATGATGAACTCAGAAGATTATTTAGAAATTGTACGTTCTTTTGTCGGACAATATTACAATTCCGTATTAAGGGCGATAAATCCAAGTGAAGTATTCATTCAACTTTCGGAAGGTTCGATATTGGTCTCGCCTGAAGAACCAGAAGAATTTTCTTGTAGACAGTTGATCGCGGCATGGTTAGAATTGTATTATGGGCTCGAAATCTGTGAAGTGACAATTTTGGAAAATGGAAAAATGAAAACTTTACCACGTAATGTATACTATCAAATGTGTAAAAGTATATTAGAAGCGATGATAAAAGAAGATATAGATATGTACGGGTATACTTCTATCGCTGCCGCTTATGCATATGAACGAGCAAAGAAGGTATCTCAAAACGATGCTTTGAACGAAATGGGTATTTCCGAAATCGTCTACGTTAGATTGGCGGAGGCTTTGGAGAAGAAATTGGGAAGCGGAAGACAAAAAAAATGACCGAAGAAAAATCTTCGGTTTTAGAATATCGTCATTTTTGAGGTATTTCTCCCCTACCCATGATATAATTTTTAATCTTTACGTAGTCTGTTGCATAGATGTTGCCATCGTTGTCTATATCGGCAGCTAGGTAATATGCTCCTTGCAAGGTAGGTCGACCCATGATTTGATTTTTGATTTTGACATAGTCTGTCGCGTAGATGAGGCCGTCGCCGTTCGCATCTCCTTTGATGACTACTGTATAGTCGTATACAACATTGTCTATCTCTAGAGCAAATTTCATGCCTGTCGCGATGATACCCGAAGTTATCTCGGTTCCTGTCGCGTCTTGAAATTTTTGTAATGTGACTCCGTCGAAACTTGTGAGCATGTTTTTGACATTTTGAACGGAATCTCCTAAAGTGAAGCCTACCAAATATCCTTCTTTTTTAGTCAACCCAAGATAATTGAGTACTTCTTCTTCGGTTATTTGAACAGTCTCGTCGCGAACCGTCAAAGTAGTCGATAATCGCATGATGTTAGTTCCGACATGGATGTTTGTATATATTGTGGTAGAACCTTTAGCAAGTCCTCGTATGACATTGTTGGAAACTGATGCGATGAGGGTGTCCTCTACCGACAAATCATAAGAAAGAGTCGTAGATGGATAGGTTGTTGGTTCCAATCTTTTTGTCTCGTTTATGGAGATGATCATTTTATCTTGAGTAGATATACCTACGAGTCCTATTCCCAAATTGGAAGGATCCAAAGCACTCGTGTTGTGTAATTGATTCGCATACGTACCTACTGATGGGATCGACGTATTTGTTATATAGTAAGCGTTTTTTGGAATCTTATACGAACTATCGGTTATATACTGTTGAGCAATGAAACTTCCGACATAGAGATCTCCTTTGACTGATCCTGTTGTGAAACAGTTTTCTATGAGAGAGTTGCTGTTGAGCCCGATGAATCCTCCAACACTCCGAGGAGCTTCTACTGATAGTGCAGAAGAACAATTTCTTATCGTCGTGTCACTCGAAGCATTTCCTACAAATCCTCCAGTCGAAGCGAGCGAATTGTCTAACAAGTCTTTAGCATTTTTGACAGATCCACTAGTAAGATGAACGTTTTCTATTGTGACATTCGCTGTAGTAGATGCAAATCCTCCCAAGTAACTACCCTTAGTCGATTGAACAGTGATATTTTCGATGTAAATATTTTCTATTTTCGAATGTGTACTGTAATCACCTAAATCGTCGAAGACGCCTGTAGATGAGACGATGTTTTTGAGTTTCTTCCCATTACCATCGAGATTACCTTTGAAATTTATCGAAGGGTACGTCATGTTTGCAAAATCCAAATCGGACGTCAACTTGTAATATTTTCCACTCGTATCTAGTTTCATAAAGTATACGAAATCGTCGGGAGTTTTGATTAGATATGGATCTTGTTTTGTACCCGATCCGGCAAGTGATGGTAAAGTCACATTGAACGTTATAGAATCTGCCGTTTCGGCGATGACTTCGATGATCACGCCCGAATTAGTGCCATTGGAATAATAGATGCTCGTGTTGTCGAAGGTCGTTACCGATGGATCGAGAGCTTTTCCTAGTGTTTTCCTATTCATATTCAAAGTTGCACGACTCAAGTTACCTTTACCTGCTCCCAAGAACGGTTCGTCAGGTCTATAGATGAAGATATGATCGAGTTCTCCGTGGTCGCCTCCCTCTTTGTCGCCTTGGTACTTGTTGTTGTCGTTGACACGATAGACGATCAATCCACTTTCGTCAGCAGAATAAGAACTGTACGTGTTCTTTTTTTCGTGATATTCTACGATGAAAAATTCTTTGGATGATTTGTCTGGTTGAATTTTGATGGCTCTTTGTTCACTGTCATCCAAGTATTTTGGTTTTTGAACGGTGATGTTCGTAGTCGTCTTATCGATTATTGGTAGAGGGTCATGCCAAGCGAGCATGCTACTATATTCAGTAGTAAAATAAGTCAGGAGATCCGAAGGATTCGAGCCACTAGATTGTCCCATCAAATCGTAGAAACCCACTGGTGTACTTCCCGAGTGGTCAAAACGATAGAGATCGAAAAGCCCCAAAGTATGACCGTATTCATGCATGATGGTGCCATATGTTCCACGGTTTAGTGAAAATAGCCCTGCTGCTTCGGTGTAGTCGTATGTGTACAATAGATTGTATGAAATAACTTGTTTTCCCAATATTTTAGAAGATAGTCCGTAATTGTCCAACTTATGGGACCAAAGAAGGTCGCCCCAACTTATACTAGCACTTAGTACGTCTTGTCCTTCGATGAAAAATGAGATGGCATCTATTATACCATTGGAGTCGGTGTCAACTTCCGACTCGGCGATTCCAGCTGCGTCTATTTCATTCGAAACGAATGCGATGGCCGAATTGACAAGTTCAGTTTCTCTATTCATCGATTCAGTTTTATCTTTGTATCCTATTTGGTTGGAATCGCTGTATGGCATGTAGTAACCGACAGGGTGTGAATCTCTATAGGAAACTACTTCGCCATTGACGCGTGGAAATATTTCGGTCGTTATTGACAGTTTTCCATAGCTTTGCATTTCGTAGTATTTTTTGAACGATGGGACTTCAATTTTTCCGTTTATGGTGTCCATTTCAAAAAAGTCGGGACTATTGAACAGTTTTTTTGCATTCTCGACACTTTGTTTGTCGTCGAGGTGATTGTTAGTCATCGTATCACTATCCGAAAATTCTATGAACACGGCCAAGTACTTAAGTATTCGATTTTGTGACTTGGTATCGGAAGAGATCGGTTTACTAGTTTGTCTAGATTCGATACCATATAGTTCATTGTAATCTGCTAACAATTCGTATTGATTCGATAGTTCCCTATCTTGAGTCACTGGTGCAAATTTCAACGAAGATGAAAGGAAAGAACACAGTAGCAATATAGTCAATATTTTGCTAAATTTTTTCATGTGTTTTTCCTCTTTTGTTTTTACTATGTATATAAATAGATAACCCTATGAAGAACAACAAAGCGATGCTTTCGGCAATCAAGATGGCTTTAGTAGTACTTTCAGTTTCGGTATCGCACTTCGAAGAATATAAGTTTTCGTTGTATAATCCCAAAGTCTTCTCTTCAGTTTCGTAAACGAATTCTACTACGTTGCCTTCGGTGTCGATCGTTTTCAAAAGATAATAATCGTCTACGGTCATTTTGGTTACTTCTATTTCTTTGTCGTCGATGATGATCACTTCGGCATCTTCCATGCCATCTATTGCGTACAATACTTTGTTACCTATAGTAATAGGTATGAGTTTGTTTTCGATGGATTTACTTTCGGTATCGAATATGTAGAAGTTTTTGTGTCCGTCTTCATCGATTCCATATATAAGGTTCAATTCCCCATTTTGGAAAAGTACAGTTTTTTCTTCTTCGATGATGTATTCTTTTGTTTCAAATTTCTCGATACTTATACCTTCGAGGTTTCTCACTATGCCTATTTTTTTATCTTTGTAAGTCAAATAAACTTTAGGAGATTCGTCTAAATATGCAGTGACGGTATAATTCTTTTTGCTTCCATTTTCTGCTGTCACTGTAATGGTGATGATGTTTTTACCTGGCTTCAAAGATATTTTACCAGCTCCTGAGACTTTCGCTTTGGAATCGGCAGATTTGGCCGTCAAAATAATTTCCGTCGTCTCTTTGGAAAGGTTGATAGTATATTCGGTGATGGATGGATCGAAGGTTGGCGATAATATACCAACTGAGGTTTCTAATGATGCAAGCGAGTTGTTTTTCGATTTGTTGTCGCTCGGTTTTGTAGGGGTGGTCGGCGTCGTTGGAGGTGTTGTACTAGGTGTGTTTATTTTAACTGTGACACTCCGTGGACCTGGATTGTAGATGTTCGCGTCCGAATCCGAAAATCCAGTCACTGGTGTGGCAGTAACTGTCACTACTCCACTCGATCCGGCAGTTACTGTGACCGACTGATAGTTTTGTTCTACCCATACACTCGTAGTAGATAGGGTTCCATTGGTGATTGAAAGGTTGACTCTTCCGATCGAATCTCCTCCTACTGATACGGTGAATGTTCCGTTTGGTTTGACGGAGTTTGTAGAAGCACTTGCTCCAAAAGAGGCGGCTTCGACAGTCGTCGTCAAAAATAAAGTTGCTATGATGGCGATCAATAGGTTGTAAACTTTTTTCATAATATATTCTCCTCTTGTGGGGAGTATAACATATTTGCAAGAGTTTTACTATGGGTAATAGGTGCCAATTGAAAAAAAATATGGCAAATTTTATAAACTCATTTGCCATAAATTGTAATTATAAGTTCCATTTGGATATATCTCTAAACCGTTTTTAATGTACGAAAATCCCATCTTAAGATAATAGTTGTTCAAAAAGTCACTGTCTTCATAGCAGTCGAGCCTCAAATACTTCTTTCCATCTTTGCGACCTTGTTCTTTGGCGAATTCCAAAAGTTTTTGACCGACTCCTTTGATTTTAGTATCGGTCGCGAGGTGATGAATATAATAAGATGGTTCCGTATCACTCCAAAAATCTTCTTCTTCGACATTTTTTAAAAGCATCACACCACATATCTTTTCATCTACCTTGGCAACGTAAAGTTTGTTCTTTTTCATTTGCTTTAGAAAATAATCTACACCAAAGTCATCGAGGTACTTTTTGTTCCAACCTATTAAATCATTTTCGACAAACCAAAGACAACGAGAATATATCAAGTCTCTTATGGCTTCAATTTCATCTTCCCTTGCTGGAATTATCTTTATATTCACATTACCACTCTTTTCTCTTCGGAAATTATATCACAATATTTTTTAATATCAAAATTTTATCGATATGAGAAGACGTCCATTTTCAATTTTTGCGTCGATCGAGCCTTCGCACATATCTACTAATTGTTTGGCAATAGATAATCCTATGCCATTAGATTTTTTGGCACTTCTAAGTGTGTAGTATCTATCGAATATCTTCTCTAAGTCGACATGTTCTAGTTCGGTCGATGTGTTTGAAAATTCGATAATTCCATCGCTTGACATTTTCACTGTAAATTCTTTTTCGCTGTATTTGATGGCATTCGATATGATATTTTCGAAAATTCTCTTTAGCATGGTTTCATTCGAAAGTCTTTCTACTTTCTTCTTACATATTTCTACGTTTGGCTCGATGTCGTATTTTTTGAAAATTCCATAAAAACTGGCGATTGTGTCTTCCAAGATGTCGTTTATACAAACCATTTCTTTCTTAACTTCTTGAGGAATGTCCAAACTTTTTGAAAAATCGAAAAGTTGTTCAGTCAAATCGGTTAATTCTAAGACTTTATCTTCGATCGTTTTTAAATATTTGCCTTGCTCCGTCGATAGTTTGCCATCTTCCATCAAATCGAGATAACCTCTTATCGCTGTAAGAGGTGTTCTCAGGTCGTGGGATATGTCGGTAATCGACGATTTGAGTTCCCGATTTCCATTTTTATATTCCAATTCTAGTTTTCGAAGTTTTTTTAAATTTTCATTCAAAGTATTCGCTAATTTCTTTATTGTTCTATCGTTCGAATCTATGGTGATCGTGTTGTTCGTGTCCGTATTTAAAATTTTTGGCAAAGTCTTGCATATGCGGTTTATTTCTCTTTTCATCATGAAAATTTTTATGACCAAAAGTGTAGAAATGACTAGCACTATCAAAAACAAGTAAAACCATGTATTCATAATGTTCACCTTTCTATTTGAGACTTTTTTTCTTGAATAAAATCAAACCTACTCCTGTGAATACGACCAAGATCCCCGATGAGTACAGAGGCAATAGATACATATTTTGGTTGAACTCTCTCGTCAGTTGGAGCATTTGGCCTGTCGGATTGATGTCGAGAAAAAATTGATATAATTTTCTTTTGCCTTCGCTTGGATATTTTGGGTTTGGGACAGCTTTAGACTCGATTTTTCCGTTTATGATGGATGTTTCCAAAATGTTTTCGGGTGCTTCTAATATGCTAGTACAAGTAAGCGCGAACATCAACATCACGAATGCCGACAAGATCGAGACGATCGCGGTCGTCGTTTTATTCGAGATGATCATTGCCAAAAAGGTGAATATACTTGCATAGGCAATCACGGCGACGAATATGCAGCCTAGTATCGAAGCCAATAAGGATAATTCCATGTTTATTTGTCCTAACAAAGGGATTCCTACCAAGGCAGCGACTGCGATAAACAATAGATACAAAAATAGACTTACGACGATTATGATCGTCAAGTTGGATAAATAGATGCTCGATCTTTTATGACCTATGCTTACTTTGTTCCTGATTGCGCCATCTGAATATTCGGAGCCCAGGAACAAACTTGTGAAAACGGCAATCAATATTCCTGCGACTATCGAATAGTTGAGCATAAGTTGTTCTACTTCTACGATGGAATTGTATTTTTTAATATCGTTGAATCCCATGAAGACCATGCCCAATGCTAAAATGACACTGAAGGCGGACGAGATCCAAAAAATCTTATTTTTACGTAGCCTTGTAAATCCGGCGTCCAACAATCTAATCATTTTTTCCACCACCTATCAAGTTCATGTAATAGTTTTCTAATGATTCATCTACTTCGTGAATTTCATCTATCGCCAAATTTTTCTTGGCTAGTTCACCGACGAGACTCGACAGATTGTATTTGCCATAGACGTTTATCGTTTTATCATTTAAGACTTCATAAGTTATTCCCTTCTTTTCGAAGTACATGACGAATGCTTTTGGATCACTTACTCGCATTTCGATTTTGTGTTCCATGTGTTTGGCAAGTTCTTCGCTGCTTATTTCTTCGACGATGGTTCCTCTATCCAAAAAACCGTAATGAGTCGCGATTTTAGATAACTCATCTAGATAATGGCTAGATATCAATATAGTGATTCTTCTTTCTTTGTTGAGTTTTAAGATCAGCTCTCTAATTTCTATTATGCCCTGTGGATCGAGTCCATTGATAGGCTCATCCAGAATTAAGAAATCGGGATTTCCGGCAAGGGACAAAGCGATGCCAAGTCTTTGCTTCATACCCAAAGAAAAGTGCTTTGTCTTTTTCTTGCCCGTATTTTCTAATCCGACTAATTTTAGAAGTTCGTCTATTCCTTCGATATTCGGAATTCCTGCAAGTTTGTATTGTTCGATCATATTGTCTTTTGCTGTCATGTCCCCATAAATCGACGGTTTTTCTATGATCGCTCCCATTCTCTTACGAACTTCACTCATATCCTTTTTATTGTTTACACCATAAATAGTATAACTTCCACTTGTCGGTTCTTGCAGGCCACATATTATTCTAAAAAGTGTCGTCTTTCCGGTCCCATTTTTACCGATGAGTCCGTATATCGATCCTTTTTCGATGTGTATGTCGACACCATTAAGCACTGCAAAGTCACCATATTTTTTTTCGAGTTTTTCAGTTTTTAAAATTGTTTCCATGATCACTCTTCCTTTCTCGTATCCATTTTAATAAATAAGTGTTAAGAAAATGGTTAAGGAATTGTTAAGATTTTGTTAAGATTCATTCTTTCAATTTGAAACCTATTCCCCAAATGGATTCTATGTAGTCGTCGCTCGTATGTTCTTTTATTTTCTTTCTAATATTGCTAATGTGCACTCTCAAAGAGTTTTCATCTCCATCTTCGGTGTCGATGCTCATCAAGTCTAGAAGTTTATTTTTCGTGATAACGCGGGAAGGGTTCAAAAGAAGTTGTTTTAATATTGCATATTCCGTTTTGGTCAAATTCACTTTTGTGTCTGATATCAAAAGTGTATGAGCATCATCCAATAATTCCAATTCCTTGTATTTCATTCTTTTAGGTTGATCTACTTTAGATCTCAGTTGGACTTCGATTCTAGCTAACAGTTCCTTACTGTCGAATGGTTTGGTTACATAGTCATTAGCACCCGACAAGAGACAATCGACTTTATCTTCACTCGATGCCTTGGCTGAGAGTACGATTACAGGGGTATCTCCCCTCTTTTTTAATAATTCTTCGCCAGTCATACCGGGTAACATCAAATCTAATAAAATCAAATCGTAATCATCTTTCTCTAGTAAAAGAGCCGCCTCGCTTCCCGAGTAAGCATCGTATGTGAGATACCCTTCTTTTTTCAACAGTTCCCCTAAAAGATCGTGAATGCTTATGTCGTCTTCGACTATCAAGATTTTTTTCATGTCATCACCTCTTAACGATATTTTAATTATACCAAAAAACGAACAAATCATAAATATGCTCGTCAAATAGGTAAGTACTCAATTCGGTAAAGTTAAGTACCCCTTTCTAAAATTTAAACTTGTAATTTTAATAATAACTTGTGTGAAAATTATTGCTTTTTAGAATTTTCTTCTTTTTTCTTTTTACTCCACCAAGTACCAGTAAGTGAACAGCCTCCGCCAATAAATATAAATAATATCATGAATATCCAAAATTCCATAATCTACCTCCTCGTATAAATTTTTTAAACTATAATTTTTTAATTATAAATATTTCGATTATAAAAATAATAAATGTTATCAACCCTGTCAAAATTGCTAAAAAAATCTTTTGATAATTTCTTTTTCCTATTTCTTGTTGTACTTCTTCATAAGATAATGGTTTATTTTCTATAAAAGCAATAATTTCTTTATAAGTTTGAATGTCATTATTTTTTTTAAACTTCTCAATGTTTGTCGCTGTTAAAATTGTTATTACAAAAAACAATACCCAAATAATAGCGCCAATATATCCATCTATTTTAAATAACGGATATGCACTAAACATTAAAATTAACATTTCTGCTAAGAAAATATAACTCATTATGTTAAACTTTTCTATTTTATCTTTACTAACTATCTTCTTCATCTCCTCTATATCTTCTTTTATAAAATCATCTAGAGTTACATGAAAGATGTTAGATAACATGGTTAAACTTTTTATATCTGGGTAACTTTTACTTGTTTCCCAATTTGAAATCGTTTGTCTTGAAACAAATATTTTTAATGCTAGTTCCTCTTGTGAAATATTTTGTTTTTCCCTATATTTTTTAATTTTTTCTCCAACATTCATTTTGCACCTCCAGTTACATTTTATAAAAAAATGATATTTTTGTCTGCCAAAAGTCTTTGACATCAAGTTGTTAGTAATGAATTGTGGTAAATTATTCTTCATAATTATAATAAAATAATTATTAATTGGTTAAATAAAATAATATAAAATATTATAAAATCATTTTCTCTAATTTAAACAAATTAAAGGACTGTTTGGATAATAAAATTGATATTATGATAGAAGATTCTGTTTCAAATAAAGAGCAACTAAAAGATCACATGGAAATACTATGCTTTGATGCAAAGTACAATCAATCATATGACAATAGTCAAATATATAGAGTATATAATTGGAACGATGTGTATGATATTCTTAGTAAGATTTAATTATATTTTCTAAGGCACTAATAATTTTATTAGTATTTTCATTATTTTTAAACATCATGTCAGGATAATTATTATAAATCATATCTCTAAACTTTTTAAAAGAAAACCATTTCACTTCGGACAATTCTTCTTCTTGAATACTAAAATCTTCAACACTCAAATTGCATACAGAATAATATGCGGTTGTAAATTGTCTATTTGGTAGTTTATCCCTTTTTAATTCAACCAGTAATTCAATTTGGTCTTTAGATAAAATAATTCCTAACTCTTCTTTGGTTTCTCTAATGATTGCATCTATACTTGTCTCTCCGGCAATAACGTGGCCTCCATGCCAAGCCCATTTATTTGGTTCAATTTCTTTCGTAGAGACTCTTTTTTGTAAAAGGATTTCACCTTTATCATTTAATATTATTAGTGCAACTTCTTTATGGTATTTCCCTTCTCTATGAATTATATTTTTATCTAATATCTCCCCCGTTGGTTCTCCATTCTCATTTAAAACTTCTAACAATTCCATATATACTATTTCCCTTCCTAATTAGTATAATGATTATGTCATTATACAAGTGCGTTTACTAAATTGACAATATTAATTTATTTACAAGATATTATATCAAAATTTATAGCATATTAAAACTCGAACTCTTATAATTTACTAAACGTTCGAGTATCAATCAAATCTGGTGCGAGTAAGAAAGTTATTTCAAACTTTTTTCGCTAAAGTAGGTAACCAATACAATATTTGTATCAATTTCTAATACCATTTTAACAATTTATCATTTTTTAAGCAATATCATTTTGATTAATTTTAACAACTTGTTGCAGAAATTGTAATTTTTCTATTTAGCAATAAATCTATAAATTGCATAAGCAACCCATATAAGCCAAGAGAATGCCCATATATCAAATATAAAACTTACTGATAGATACAAAATTGCAACTATAATGGCAATTATCCAATTCATTAGTTTTTTATTTTTCACAATATTTCATCTCACTTTCAAATTGTAATTTAATCTTCGATTTTCATAATAATATCGTATGCAACAAAACATTCTTCTTTTGATAGTTTTGTTTCATTAACAAGATATTCTATTGCTTCATCTTTAGTAGAAAAATCTTTTAATATATTCTTTACTTCTTTAAATTTCTCAATAACTTTTTTAATTTCATTATTCATATTCTCATCTCACTTTCAAATTGTAATTTATGTTTATAATTCAAACATACTTTTCTCATAATCTTTTACATAGTATCTTATATTAGTTCTTCCTTTTTGAATAATAGTATGTCCTTCTTTTTCTAGCAACTTCTTTTGAAGTTCTATTCCTTCTGGATATTTTGGATTTAGTTCGCCATCTGCTTTTAATGTTCTCCAATAAGGTGTTTCATCTTCTTTTCTTTGATAACTAGCCCAAGCAACAATAGATGTGAATATTCCTGCTGTTATTGGATCTGTAAAATCTGCAGTATTCTTTTTTGCAAAGTAATCTCTAATTTCTCCAACTGTTATTACTTTTCCATAAGGTATTTTCTTCATAACCTCATCATAAGCCATTGGTGGTGCAAAATACATATTATCTCCACCATATTTTTTAATACTTGCCTCATCTGTAATTTTTACATATTTAGGCATATCTTTGCTATCTTTTAGCATAGCATTAAAATCTTTTTTACTTTCATTTGCCATAAAAAATTCCTCCTTCTACCTAAATTATATAAAATTATTTTATATATGCAATGAGGCAGTTTTATTTTTTACAAATATTTTTATAAAGATAACTTGTAATTTGTATTATACTAAAATTCTAAATACAAAAGCTAATAATAATGCTATTAGTAAATTATAAACACTATTTTTAGGACTTACATATAGCACTAATATTGCTCCTATAAATAAAATTGTATCAATTATACTTTTAAAATAAAAATACCACATACCTATACTAAAAGATAATATAAACATTACTGCCAGTATCAAACTACTAATCATAAGTGATATTTTATTTTTACTTTTTGCATACCAACAAATAAATGCAAGTATAGGAGATATTGATGTTATCGTGTACCAAATCATCATATAACTTTTTGGATTAAAACCACTAACACATATTGTATATAAATGATAACTTACTGTCATTCCGATAAATAATAAGAATACATTTAAACTTGCTCTTAACGGTGTCTTACTAAATACAGAAATTGTAATAGCAATAAATATCCATATTCCCAATTCAGAGAATACATTTCCTAAATCTAAAACGCCTAATATGTGTTGCCACCATACTGTATCATCAATACTTAAATTATCTAGCCATTTAGAAAATATCCCCAATATTATTCCTAATAAAAATATTAAACTTGTATTTATAATCTTCCTACTTAATTTTAGATTCTTATCAGGTATTCTAATTTTTTCTAAAACTTCTTTCATTTTTTCTCCATTCTAAAAATTGTAATTTTGCAATTACTTAATATCAAAATTTTCTGTTTTCAAATCACAATAATATCTACCACTTGTTGCAGTAAATTTTAAAACACAATAATCTGGATCAGTTACACCTTTTTTATAAAAAATTGTATCTCTCTTTTTCCAAATCATATTTTTGGTTTCTTGGTCTGTTAAAATTTCCATTTTTTCTTTTATCATAACACCGACATATTTAATTAGTCCTTAAATTTCTCAATTTTCTTTAAATCCATAATACTTAATCTCACTTTCAACTTGTAATTTAGCGAACTAATCTCTTTATTCTCTCAACATAATCATCTGCATGATT
>CAOJEC010000009.1 GCA_948433885.1 uncultured bacterium
TTGGGACATAATCAAATACTAACACTTAAGACATTATCATATACTAATCAAATTTAATTCAAGCATGTCACGATTTCACTTGCATTTTTTGGAGAATTGTGGTAGAATACGTCACATCAATGGGGGTTGATGGTTGTGAAAGTGAATATTTTTAGTGGTGAAATTTTAAAGAAAAAATGCTTGAAACTTGTCAAAAAAGCTACCTGTTTCTTTATGAGTGGGGTGTTTTCACTCGGTATATTATCAGGATGCGGTGGTCAATTAGATCACATCGATCATAATAGTAATACAAACAATAGCAATGTAGGATCGTCTCAAAATACGGGTACTGTCGAAAATGTAGGAAATTCGGCTGAAAGTAAAGAAGACAATTTTTCTTATGATGAATCAAATAAAGATTATTCTCGTGATGTCAGTGAAGATTATGTCACAGTATTTGTAGGGGATACGGATGGAGTAATCGTCGCTAATAGAAATAATATAGTTCGTTATAAGGACAGCAGCAACGCCTATACGAGAAATGCGAGTGGGTTCGAAGACTCTCAAGTCGAGATGGAAGACGACGATTTTGCTGAATTAAACGAATTTTTAGAAAATCAGAAAGTAGATATTCCTTATAGTGAACTTTTCAATGTCGAACACTTGATGGATCGCGAGAAGGACGTGAAAGTTGAACATCGTGGCACTTTCAATTTAGTAAATGGACGTGTAGACGAAAACGAATTGTATAGAGTAGTAAAAATAAATAATGAAAATTACAATTATTCGATTACTTTCACCGATGATGAACTCAAAAATATATGTCATATAGTAGCCCAAAATCTCAATTATTCACTTGCTACCAATCCTTATGTCGATAGAGAGGCTTTAAAATGCTTTCTATCCGAATTCAAAATATTCAAAGCAAATGATGTATCAAATGCATGTATAACAAAAGACGGAGTTTTGGCGATCAGTCCCGATTCCATAGAAATGTTACAAAAAAACGCAGGCAGCTTAGTCGATGCATTCGGCGCTACTATAGCACACGAATCTGGTGGTCATATTCCTCAAATGAATTGTAATGACGAAGTCGATAAAACTAAAGGCGATAAATTGGGATTCAATGTAAAGTACGATGATGAACCAATAAATTCACTTTTTTGGAATTGGTATTTCGAAGCTAGTGCTGAGAGCACTATGACAAATGCCACAGGTACACCGACTTTGGTTTATCAAACAAAAGTAAACTATCTCAAATATTTGAAATTGACGATGGCGATGAAGGCCGGATTCGATGCCGATTCACTAGAAAATGTCTCTGCTTCGAGAGATAGAGATGATTTATTCTCATTGTTCGGCATAGTAGACGAAAAAGATAAAGTGGATTTTGCAAATGTCATGTATGCTATAGAGTTGATACAAAACGAGAGTAAAGAATTTGAAAAATTGTATTTAGCTTATATGAACGAAGGAAAAAGTTTCATGTCGAATGAAGATTGGATACAATTGAGATATGAATTGAAATCAGCTTTGGCGATCAATTTGAGTTCGATGTTTTATAAAAACTTGGCGGTTGCTGTGAGAGAAGGAAGAGTCACATTGAAAGATGTTTATCATATCATCAGTGTGTTCGAAGCAGAAATAGAATCTCACAATACTTATGACAGTTTGAACATATTCGAAAAGAATACAGAATTTATGAGATCTTATATAGAGATGCAAGATGCATTCTTCTCTTGTATATCTACATCGTACACTTTTGCCGAAGTAGTAGCAGGGTTCGATGTTTACAGTTTCCAAGATGGAGCATCTTTGAACGGTTTATCTGATGACGCGAAGAGTTTTGTCGAAACGCGTAGAGAAGAACTTCATGAAAAGACAACTTCCAATATTCGAACTTTCTACGATACTTTGAGTAGCCAATACGATAGAGCATTAGAGCTAAACTAATGCTTTTTTTGTAAACGAAATGTAAAAAATTGAGAGGCTTTGTTTACTTATCTTCGATGAATGTGTTACACTAGGTTTAGCAAGGTAAGTTAGGAGGATATGTGATGCAAGAGAACATGATCGCGATCGATGCTAAAGCTTTCGACGAATTGATAATGAGTTTTTACAAAGTCAAAGAAGAACTGAATGCGACATTGGGATCAATAGATTCTCTAGTTGATGTACTAGAGTCCGACTATGAAAGCGATTCTAGTGCTGTGCTCATCGCCAATTATAGATCCTTTATGAAGGCCAACAAACCTGTCGTTTTAGACAATATGGAAACTTTCATATCGGATTTGAAAGCCGCGAGAGCAAATGTAGATGCATTCGATCGAAGTTTATCTATGCGAATATATGAAAACAAGTAGACTATTATAGTCGGGGAGAGGATGGAAAAATTATGGATTTTTCAAAAGCAACAATTGGTGTAAATACCGGTACAGTAGACCAATACTTAGAAAAAATTAAGGACAATGTTATCGATGAAGCGATCAGTACTTTGGAAAGAGAACAAGCAGCATTATTCGAAGCATTTAGAGCAAATTGGGTAGGACAATCGGAGGTCAACTTCGAGAATAATATGGCAAATGCGACTGAGGAAGTTAAAAAGAATCTTGCGTTACATTATCATACTTTGAGAGAAAAAGTTTATGCGATAAACAATGCTTGGATTCAACAAGATGCCGGCATGGTAGATAGGAGAGGTTAACGATGGCAAGTTTAAATGAAATCAAAGCAGCAGAATTGACTGCAAATGCAAGTGTAGAATCACGTACTAATGATACTAAAGGCGTATTGGACGGATTGGAAACTAATGGGGGAGCTTCTTTACAAAGAGCACAAATAGGTGGAGGCTTGTTCGGATTAGGCGCAAGCAATATGGATTTCATCGGAATCAACGCTGCAGGACTAGATGATATGTGTGCTGCTATAGACAGTTATTGTGTTGCAGTAACTAACAAATTGGGCGAATTCGATGCTCAAGCGAATACCGAAGGACACTTTGCAGGACAATATGCAGAATCTATGAGAGAGTTCATGATGTCGATCAAATCTTCTTGTATTGCACAAGTGGAGGCGCTTAAAAACTTCAAACTCGATCTACAAGCAGTCGTAACGACTATGCAAGCAAAAGATACGGCAGTTGCTGGTGGAATCAATGCCGAAGCAAATTCTATTTCTTCTGCAAGTGGAATAAACAACAGCAATTAAAAACGAGGACGCAAGTCCTTTTTATTTTGTAAATGTGCTGTAAAATTTTTAAGCATTCATTTACAAGGTTTTATTAAATTGTTATCATTAAAATAGAAAGAAGTGACAATATGACATCCGATGAATTGGCAAGATTGAAACAAAAGTATTTGTCTTTTAAAGAAAGTTTAGAAAATATGCTTACCATATGCAGTCGAGCAATCGAGGAAATCGATGGGACGGGAACTCTTTTGAATGATGGGTATTCTATAGATGGCGAACCTATTGATGATGGGTACATTCATAAGTCCGAATCGACAATGGAATTGGCAAGAGAATCATTTAGAAAGACGATCGGAATGGTCGTCGATAAGATAAATTCTTTAGATAAAGAAATAGAGATCGCTCGTGATAAAGAACTTGCCGAATTGATCGCAGCAAGAGGAGGGGCAGAATGAAAATAAAATGTGATATCGAGAAATCGAAGTCAACTATAAAAGATATCGATTTGAATATCGAGAGATACAAAGAAATAGTCGATAATTTTTACGATATCGTCGAATCTTTCAATGCACATGGCTGGTTAGGTAAATCTGCTTATGATTATGCAAATTATTTGGGGAAGAAAAAGAGAGATTTCGATGTCATGTATGTCACTTTAAAGGAATTTGTCAAGACTGCTCAAAAGAATGTTTACGAATTGGAAAATACAGTGAAAGCATCGAAGGTGAGTGGAAATGAGTAAAATTGTTTTCGATAGTAACATCATTTCCGAAGAATTGAATCCGAAGTTGACAAAGACGTTAGATGAGTTGAAAAAAGCCATCGATGTCAGCAAAAGAATCGCTGTTCCTTCGGGATTCGATGCCGCTGAGTATAGAAGTGCTCTAGATAAATTGAATAAAACTTTCATAGGTCTATCCAATGTCAAAGACGATTTGCTGAAAGCCGTAAGTAACTTCGAAACTTCTGATATTCAAGCATTAAAAAATTCACGTGAAATAGATTTCGACGTGAGACTGGAATTAGTAGATGCGGTCATAGATCACGATTGAACCACCAAAAAAGCCAAAATTATGGCTTTTTTTCATACGAGAATCAACGAGCTTCCACTTTTGATGTCGGTATTGGCTATCAGATCGTTCGCCGCATAGTTTTTGGCCGAGTAACGATTATATAAAACCATCGAATTGGGAAGTTTGTATTCTTCGTCTATTTCCACGAGAGCCTTGTTGATGAGCATTATGACGTTTCCGACTCTCTTGTTGATAGGAATGTACAAATCTAGCGATTTGTCTATCGCAGGTATGTATATTTCTACGAGTATCTTATCATCCATATCATTCATCCTCCGTCGTTATTACTTTTCTTAAAACATGATTTTGTCCATCTATCGAAGTCGAGAAGGCCACGTCGGCAATGTTTATTCTCTTTTGATCATTAGACAATTTGTTAAATGAGATGGCGATTTGGGTACCAACTCCCGTGCCGAGCCATATACCATTTTTCGAATCTATAGATTTCGAATACCACGATTCTATTTGAAGCATTTTGTACGATTCATAATCATCGGCAAAGATGAAGAAAGCATTAGGAAGTCTATCTACATAAGTGAAAATCGAGTTGTATAGAGCAACCGTGTCGCGGTTCAGTTTGCCTTTGAGTTTTCCTATACCGGTGATGATGTAGACATTGTAAATGTTTTCGATAGGGTGAGTCACATCCGTGTACATTCTACTGAATACGCCGTCGAAATCTCGATTGTAAAGTTCTACTAGGTTCAATTTGTCGAATTCTACATAGTTTTCGACATCGATTATCTGCAATTTTACGTTGCCTAGACTTTTTATTTCTTCGATGAGTGCATAGATGAAATTCATTTGTGATCTCAAATTGGCTGCAAGAATAGGGGTTATTTTGGTCTTCGAGAAGTCGAAAATGAGTTCGTCTTTCGTATCTATGTCGTAACCTATTACGAGAGTACTGAGCGATTTGACACTTTCTAAAACCATCTTCAAAGAGACAATTTTCGGCAAGACAGGTACATTCGGTGCTCTAGTTGTAAACCGTGCGGATAGAAGTTCGCCAACTTTCTTGATGGTTGCATTTACATTGTTCTTTTCACTGATGAAAGCAGTTTGGAATTCTAGCACTTCCCCTGAAAATGGGATCAGTCCACGACCTAAGCTCGTACTAGGTGTTAAACCGCGAGGTGCATCTAAGATGTTTCTATACTGTTCTTTGTCGGCCAACTGTAGGCAAATCTTGTTTTCGAAATATTCCTGTATTTTGTATCGCATCGTCCCGGCATTGGTAGTCAAGATGAATTCTACGCCGTACTTTGGTCCATCGCGGAAGATGGTATTTAAGGCATCGGCAATTTTGGCAAAATTTTCTTGGAATACGTCGTAATAGTTGATGATGAAAATTAGAAGTGGCAACTTTTCGTTCGATGATTCGATGTAGGTTTTGTAGTCACCCGAATAATCGGCAAAGAGATCTTTTCTTCTAGTAATTTCGTTTTCGCCGATCATCAGCATGTTCAAAATCTTGTCTCCATCTTCGATCGTACATACATCTCCGACTTGAGGAAATTTGTTGAATATGCGTAGGGATTCTGCTCCCATATCTATGAGATAAAAGTTCACTTCTTCGGGTGTATGTTCGATACAAGTAGAGAATATGATTGTCTTCAGTATTTCGTCTAGACCACTCGTGTTAGTTCCTTGAATGAGTGTATTTTTAGATAGAAGATCTAATTTTAAAAGTCCTTGAGCTTGAATGGATGGTCTATCGTATTCTCCGATGATCGGTGTGATCACATACGGCACAGTCGCGGATGCGTCTTCATACTTTTCTTTGAGAGTAGAAAGGAGTATTTCTTCGGGTAATTTATCTAGCCAAAGTTTATGGTTTTTCAATTTCATCTTGATGGCTATTTCGGTCAAATATTTGACACAGTTTGTGAGTTGATCTCCTCTTTCGATCGTACGAATACTGTTAGCAGTATCGTTTACTGTCTTGTAACTCATCGCCGTATTGTCGATGAATTCGATCGAGTCATCGTGATACTTTATTAATCTATCGTTCGGTATGTATTTTGCACCCGACCAACCGGATTGTCCTATTTCGAACATTTCGTCATAGCCGACTTGTAAATAGAATCTACCTGTCTCTTTGAGAGAGGCAGCTTCCGGTCTTTTGAGCATTTCCATACTGTCGCCGCGTGTGGCAACTTTCAAACATATTTTGAATTTGGAGTTAGACCATATTTGATCATTGACGACACCACTAGGTTTTTGAGTTGCCAAGATGAGGTGTACTCCTAGACTTCGTCCGATGCGCGAGATACTTATCAAGTTTGCCATGAAATCGGGTTGTTGACTTTTGAGTTCGGCAAACTCGTCAGATACGATGAAAAGGTGAGATATAGGTTTAGTGAGTATTCCTTCTCGATAGTATTTTTGATATTTGTATATATCGATGGTACTTTCTCCCGTGATGGTTTTAGCTTCGTTGAAAGCGTGTTCTCTTCTTTTGAGTTCACTTGTAATCGAAACTACGGCACGATTCATGTCGCTCGTATCCAAATCGGTTAGAATTCCTGCAATGTGAGGCACCTTTATACCAGATGCTTCATTCATGAATGCTCCAGCAAGGCCTCCACCTTTGTAGTCGATCAAGATGAACTGTACTTCATCGGGGTGATAGTTTATACACATCGATAGAACGAAGGTGATGATGAATTCTGATTTCCCTGAACCAGTAGCACCGGCGATCAGTCCATGTGGACCATGGAACTTTTCATGTAGATCCAAATAGAATGTTTCTCCATCTGTATGAACTCCTATAGGAGCCTGCAAACTAGTGACAGGATTGTTGTTTTTCCAATTGTTTATGATGTTAAGTTGTTCTATTTTCGATACTTTGAACATTTCTAAGAAACTGATGCTTTGTGGTAAGTACGTCTTGAAGTCGGTGCTCAAAACGGGTATCTTCATGAGATGTGTACCTATTTTGCGCATATCTATGGAAGTGTCGTATTCGGGGGTGAACATTTGTTGATTGTTGAGGGTCTTTCTTATGATCGCACCTCGTTGGTTGTCGATCGAAATTATCGTCTCACATTGACGAGGTAGTCTTTGCATAGATTTGTCTAGAATGACGAACGAAAAGCCGACATTTGTTCCCGAGTTGATGATGTCGTTCACCACTTGAGTATCTCGTATGTTCATGTAATTGTCACAAAGAATCAAATAATATGTATTATAAAACTTGTAATCTTTAACTTTCTCAGGTCCTTCGGCCATCTTCATTCCCGACGTACGTTCATCGTATATCTTTTTGAGATGAGATAAAATGTTCTTTGCTTCCGAGACGTTCTCGGCGAAGAAACGCATGTCTTTGTCGTTCGAGAAAGAGTGGGGCAAATATTTCAAATAGTTGTACTTTATGGCATCGTTTTTATTGAAGAGACTGACAATCTTCAAGTCGTTCGGGCTGTGATGAGTTACCAATTCGAGAATGAGTCCCGAGAGAAAATCGGTCATGATGTCACAAGAAGAGATGATGGCCGAGACGAGACTATCGGTCAGCCTATAAGTGATAGGAACATCGTTCAAAATTCTCGCTTCGTTGACTATTTCGTATACTTTACTTTTCAACACATCATCGACGAGACTGAAATGTTCTTCAGGAGCATTCAATTTCAAATTACTTTGGATGTTTCCTAAGCCGAGTCGTATTTCGAGGAAGTCATCGTCTTTTATGCCGACACTCCATATATTTTGAGTACCGGTAGATGCAAAGGTATAGCAATCTTGAACACTTATTTTGGACGACCTCAAAATTTGAGTTTGATTTTCTAAAATGTTCTTTATCTCTTCTTCTTTTTTGAGTAAGTAAGCATTGTATTTTTCGATTCTAAGACGTTCTTTTTCTTGGCTCTTTTGTTTATTATATTTTCTAGTCAAATTTGGAAATATGAGACTTCCTGTGATCATGGCAAAGCTCGTGAGCAAAGTCGTGATGACCGTGAACAAGTTTGAAGAACCACTTGCGATGTTGTTTAGAAGATTGAGAATCGAGACAGCTGAGAAGGCGAGCATCGTGAAACTCGTACCGAAGGTGAGAATCCAAGGCAGTTCTTCTTTTATTTGACTTTCCGGTGGTGGATCGATGTTGACTACTTTTTCATCCAAAGTTTGAACGAGGCGAGGTTTGTGGAAGAAGTAGGCGTCTTGTGAGATGGGGATATCGGAGTCTTTATCCACAGGATCGTACTTGCTGTTGTCGATATTTGTACTGTCTTTAAAAATCGAAAAGGCATTGCCGAGCGTAACTATATCTACAGGATTGTTTATTTCGATGAAAGTTCCTAGCCAAATGATCACTACACCGTAGATGAAGATGGAATCACCGACTTTGAGGTTGACCGTTTTGACGCGTTTATCATTCACATAGACGTAGAGGGATTCATCTTCGACGAGCAATTTTGCTTCGTTGCCTGTTCGTTCTATTGTGATAGTTTTGTTTTCGAGAAATTCGACATCTATAGATATGGAGTTACTTTTAGCTCTACCTATGGTGATCTTATTTTCTACTATGGTCATTTTTTGGAATGTAGCATCGAGAGTAGGCATGCAAAACATCAGGTAATCTGCTGTAGTATTCGCGACTTGTAGATGGTAGTAATCGTAATTTCTCAATTCTATCTTGGCTAGTACATTAGCCGCGTCGGCAATGTTGATACTTCCGTTGCTCTTCGCTATCCAATGTTCGTTTTCGGCTTCTATACTCAAATATTTTTTCTCATCTCCAGGCGAGAAAATATAAGCACCACTTACGACACTTGGCAAGAATAGCTTAGTTACTTTATCTTCATCTAAAATCAAAACTCTCATATGTGCACACCCTTTACCCTTATTTATATGATATATCTATTTTAACAAAATTAATGGACAATGTCACTCATAATCGGCTTCAATTTTTTCCACAAAAGAATTATTTAATTATTATTTCTGTCTTTCTATAAAATCTTTATTTATGCGTTAGAATCAGGATCAAAATTTTTTTGACAAATATAGTAAAACATGTTATGTTGAATATGTTGTTGATACTATTTTTGTTAACATGATAATAATCACGGCGATAAGAAGTATTATGATGATACAAAGATATATCTAAAGTTAAACGTTCATATAGAGCGAATAAAAATCAAAGAATGTGGAAAACTTTCTTTGATTTTTTTCTATCAAGTTTTATTTTTCTCTAAACTCTAATTATAAAAGGGGGCGTTTTATAAATTTTTTATTTAAGCATTGGTTCAAAGATATTTGAATTGTTTTTGATGCTTTCGTTTACATTTATTTCATAGTTTTTCATTATACTATGAGCACCATCGTGCTCATCTATAAATTCCCTTATATTTATACCACCCAAAGCTTCCATTGTTTTCCATGAAGCCAGGTTTTCTTTATCTGCATCTAATAATACTGTCTCTATTCCATACTTTTGACAAACTTTTAGTCCTAGATATAAGTTTATTTTATTATAGCCTTTTCTTCTTTCAGTAGGACGAATACTATAACCAATATGTCCTCCGCTTTTTTTCAAACTTTCATTTAAAGATAATCGTATGTTTATCATACCAATAATTCGACTATCACTTTCTCTTATTAAAAAATATGTCCTTGCTGGAACTTTTTCTTCGTTAGGTATTCTTGTATAATCTTCTTCCAGCTTTTTTAACCAACCTTCGTAGTCGTCTAAATATCTATAAAGACCTCCAACGCCATTAATCTTAGAGTTATAGTCATAAAATTCATTTATATATGCTATTGCATCTTCTTTTCTACTTATATTTGGCTCTTCAAAATAAAATTTCTCCATAATTAACTAACATTCCTTTCTTCGTCCTTTCAGTCCTCTGAAAGGCACAAATTGAGTTGAAAAATAATGTTAGAGTCAAGAAGTATCGGAAAAAATGAATCAAAATATAATAAAAAGTGTAAATGGGGTGGAAAGCGAAAAAGTTCTTTCCACTTTCTTTCAAAGAAAGTGGCCAGTCCGGCGAGGACCCGCCGGAGGCACCATTTTCATACTTTAATCTCCCTGTCCATTCGACTGAGATCAGATAAAGCATGGTAAGTAGGTAAAGTATTAGACCCGTTTAGATAAGGAAGACTGACGATAGGTAGTTCTTCTCTTTTTTTGAGAAGCGGAGTATTACAAGCAGATTCATCGCATTGAGAATTCTTTTCAGTTTGATTGTAAGTTATAGATAAGTGTTGAAAAGATTTATACCATTGATCTTGGCATCATTGAGCATAAAGTATTTATTGATATTGCTTTCTTTATATCCTTTAGGTCTAGAGGCAAAAATAGATGCAATGAAGTGGGAGATATGGGCTTCCATCGAAGAACCAATGGCAGAAGACACCATGTGCTTTGCTGCTTTATAATGGTTTAATACATACTTTATCTTTTTTTCTATCGTTACTTTTCTATGAGGATATTTATCTATATAAGTATTAAGTACATATTTGAATACTTTCCTCTTATCATTAAGAAACGATTGAAAGATAGCCTTACGTTCCTCTTCGACAGTAGTGATATGGTGAATGGCTTGCTTGAAATGAAATAGGCATAGAAGGTGTTCTACTTTTTGAAAAGATTCTAGTTTTAGCTCGTGCATCCCAACAGTAAGCCAATTACCTCCATCGGAGAGTACATAGAAATCCTCTATCTCGTCGTAGTCGTATATTTTTATAAGTCTATCCAATAGTTCTTCCCAAGGCTTACTAGAACGGCAAGTGAATACGTGTCTATTGATAAGTGCTCGTCTACCTTTACTAACTTGCTTGACTCCTTCAAACACGACAAAAGCTTTTGCCATAATGTCACCATCTTTACCTTGAGCACCTATATACTTCTCATCTGCCATAATATATAGAGTACGAGGTGTAGATTTGTGTCTTTCATAAACGATGGTAGTATTCCATTTACTGAGCCAGCTGTAGATCGTTTGTCTCGATATAGCGAATGGAGCAGTATTCTTATCGGCCAAGTTGGCTATATCGGTTATTCGCTCACCGACAATTCTACCTGCTTGGGCTTGGTTAGTATAGAATGTTTCTCTTATGGCAAGTCCTTTAACAATTGGATCATAGTGATCATATTTAGGTAGTCCAAGCATCTCATCCATATAGAAATAGTATTCATTCCTATCTTTGGTTACATAAAGAGTTCTAGTAAATGTTAGATCACCTAGAATAGTAGTAATAGTTCTAGGAACATCTTTTTTGCTCACATAGTAAGTACGCTTCCTTTCTTTGGAGTCTCTAAAGTAAGCATCAAATTCTTCGATTACTTCTATGATAACTTCTTTAGCTATATCTTTGGAAACACGGTTAGCTTCACTTGCAAGAGTAAGATAGACATTGTCTTTACCAGTTAAACTATTCATCAAATTATCTACAAAAGTTGAAGTTAGATAATTTATTTTACTTTCTAGTCGATTTTTTAACACATTTCTAAAGTTTTGTGATATTATGTTCATAAGGACACCTGATTTCTAGTATAATAACACTTCTATTATATCAGATGTTCTTTTTTTGTGTTTCCGAATCCATTTTACTCTATCAAAATAATAATTAAATTTCCAACACTTATTATCTATTGTATAATAGTAAACTGTTATTGGGCATACTACAGAGCACGGCAAGGTGAGTAGTGTTAAAGTATAACTTTAAACCCGTATAATTATATGTGTCGATTATTCTCGGTGTACAAATGAGTGTTGCCTTTTTGAGCACGGAACCTTATCTATGTGAAAAACATTTCTTGTTATTTTCTAGTTGAGAATTTTCAGTCAAAGCCCTTTAACAAAATATTTTTAGAAAGGAAAATGTTTATGTTAAAGATTGTTAACAGAAATTGCGCAGGTATTGATGTTCATAAAAAGATTATTGTTGTAACTATTGCTAAAACTAACGAACATGATATTACTGACTATCAAACTAAATCTTTTAATACTTTTACTGAAGAATTGATAAAATGCCGTGATTGGTTAGTTTCTAATGACACTTTAGACGTCTGTATGGAATCTACTGGTAAGTATTGGATTCCAGTTTTTAATATTTTAGAAGAAAAATGCAAATGCATTATTACTCATCCTAAATATGTTAGATCAATACCAGGAAAGAAAACTGACAAGAAAGATTCTATTTGGATTGCAGATATGTTTAAGCATGGCTTAGTTGAACCCTCGTTTATGCCACCAGCAGATATTAGACAATTGAGAGATTTGATGCGGTATAGAAATAAGCTAATTAACGCTCGTTCTTCAGAAAAAAATAGATTTCAAAATTCTCTTACTATGTCTAATGTTCAAATTGCTAATGTTGTAAGTGATGTTTTCGGCAAAACATCTCAATCAATCCTAAAGTTAATGCTTTCTAGTCCAAATTTAACTCTAAAAGATATTACACCATTAATGCATGGTCATTTGAAATCATCACCTGAAGAGATTTTGAAATCTATCAATGGTAATTTTGATGAATCTCAATCATCAAAAATGAATATTGTTCTAAAACATTATGATTCAATTAATAAATGCATCGATGAATTAGAAGAGCAAATTTTAAAACTTGCAATTCAATATTCAACTGAAATTAATCTTCTTTTAACAGTTCCTGGTATAAAAGAAATATCAGCGATATTTATTATAGCAGAAATTGGTACAAATATGAATACTTTTGTTGATGATAAACATCTTTGTTCTTGGGCCGGTCTTACTCCTAGATGTAATGAATCTGCCAAGAAAAAGAAATCTGTTAGAATTACCAAAGCAGGAATTTATATTAAACCTTTGCTTGTTCAATGTGCTTTATGTGCCATTAAAGATAAATCTTGTCCTTATATTAAAGCTAGATATGAGTCTTTAAAAAGAAGACGCGGTCACAAGAAAGCTATTATTGCTATTGCAAGATTATTACTTACTAGCATATATCATATTTTACTTACTGGTGAGGTTTTTGATTATCAAAGATTTGAAAATCTATTGGATAGAAATTTTAAATCCCATAAAAATATTCAAAATACTCCTGAAGAAATGATTTCTTATTTAACTAATTTAGGTTACAACATTACTTTGCAGAATACCTAATAACAGTTTACTATTTCAAAGATCTGCTTATTTTATAGTCTTCATTGACTTATAGTTCAAAAAAATATTATTTTTGAACTCCTTTTGCGTGTTTTAATTTAATTATCTTTTTTTAACCTTCTCCTTAAAAATATTCTAATTAAATTATAACACAACTATGATTGTTTGTATAATTCTAACTCTATAAAATTAGAATGATTTTTAAAGGATATTTATATAAAAAATACGGACTTTTTCTTTGATAAATGACGAGTTTGTGCTATAATCTAGTCAATGAAACGAGGGGATGCGTTTTGAATAAAATTCACATAGGTTTTGTACAAGGTGTTCATGGTTTGAGGGGAGACTTGAAAATCAAAAATAGGTTCGAAAAAACCGAGAAAGTCTTTGTAGAAGGTAATAAGATATATTTGAATGAAGAAGAACATACGATTACTAAGGTGAAATTTTATAAGGGTCATTATTTGACTACGATCGACAATTTGAAAGATATCAATTTGGTCGAAAAGTATATCGGATACGATGTGTACTTTGCGAGAGAAGATTTGAAGGAGCAAGCAGGGGATTACATCGTCGACGATTTGTTCGGATTGAAAATAGTTTCAAATGGTCGGGAGTATGGATTAGTAAAAGAGATATTAGATAATGGCAAATACAAGATTTTGTCGATAGAGTTCGAGAAAAACTACATGATACCACTTATTCCCGAATATGTTTTGAATGTCGATTTGGAAAGAAAGACGATCGAAGTGGCGGACGTCGAAGGATTGATATTATGAAAATCACTGTCTTGACGTTATTTCCGAATATGTTCGATGGATTTTTGAGTGAATCGATCATCAAACGTGCTAGAGAGAAGGGCATTGTCGACATAGAACTCGTCAATTTTAGAGATTACACACCTTTAAAGAACGGTCAGGTCGACGATTCCATATACGGTGGTGGACCTGGTATGTTGTTGAGATGTGAACCGATATTCGAATGTTTGGATGCTGTTCGTACTCAGAATTCTTTGGTAGTCATGTTGACTCCGGATGGAAAGACTTTCGATCAAACTTGTGCTCGCGAGTTTGCCGAAGTCGAGCATCTCATACTGCTATGTGGCCACTACGAAGGTTTCGACGAGAGAATAAAGACGATCGTTGATGTTCAACTTTCTATTGGCGATTTCATATTGACCGGTGGAGAAGTTCCTGCCATGGCTATCGTCGATGCGGTAACGAGGCTTTTGCCGGGTGCCATACGCGAAGAGAGTTTGGATTCGGAGGCTTTCGAGGATGGACTACTCGATTATCCTTCTTATACTAAACCTAGTGAATATAGAGGCTTATCTGTACCCGAAGTTCTCTTGAGTGGAGATCATGCTAAGATCGATGCTTGGCGAGAGAAAATGCGTCTAGAAAAGACGAAAGAAAAAAGACCCGATTTATTGGAGTGATTAGATATGGATTATTTTTTAGTATATAAAACTGATAAAAAAGCAAAATTAGTCAAAAGAGTGACTTTTACTGATGGATATTCTTTTGCCCGTAAGTTCACTATTACTCTTTACAATCCCGAGATGACGAGGTATATTCTCAAGAAGAAGATCAATTCGTCATTGAAATCTATGATCAATTTGTACTTGATGTGTGAGAACGACGAAGATGATGCCGCGAGAGAAGCATTGATTCCGAAAGTCGATTTTTTGAGAAGTGTTCTCATAGAAAAGTACGCATTTTATCTATCGAGAAGTGACGTGGAGGACTATTTGAATAAGCTCGACAAAATGGAGAAAAAAGTCGGAATGTTACAAAGTAAGAAAAGTAGAAGTCTCTGACACAATATGACACCAAACGCGGTGTCTTTTTTTTATACTATGGGCGAGGTGAGAATATGATTGTCTATTGGGATTTGGTTGCACTTATCAATTTTGTCTTCGACTTCACATTGCTTTTGACAGTAAATCTCTTATTGAAGAGAAATGTTTCTAAAAAGAGGATAGTCTTGGGAAGTTTGGTAGGAGAACTCAGTATGATCACTTTGTGGATAGACTTTGATGGTCTAACGTTGTTCGCGTTCAAAATATTTTTGAATTTGTTGATGGTCACAAGTACTTTTTCGCACAAAGATGTGAAATACACATTTTACAATGCAGTCTATCTTTATTTGGTCGGGATAATCTTAGGAGGTTTCGAATATTATCTATTTAACGAATTTCAAGTAAATGGAAGATTCGGTCTCAAATATTTGGCCGTGTTGGTTTTGAGTCCATTGGTTTTATCAGTTTATTGCAAATTGTCGCGAACCTTGAAAAACAATTATAACAATAGACACGAGGTAAAAATCGTCTATGACGACGGCGAGTTCAATGGAATGGGCTATTTGGACAGTGGAAACAAGCTAGTGAGTCCTCTCAATGGAAAACCGATCATCTTGGTCGAGAAGGAATACATCGTCTATCACAAATTGAAGTTGGTACCCGTTCCTTACAATGCCCTGAATCATCACGGACTACTGTATTGTTTTGTACCTAGAAGTGTGGAGATCGATGGGCAAGTTTACAAAAATGTGCTCGTCGGATTGTCGGAAGTGAAGTTCAATATCGATGGATGTAATACTTTGCTAAATGCTAGAATGGAGATTTTATGATATTTAAAAAGATAATCGAATTTTTGAAGAAGAAGTACAACGACTGCTTCTTCGTCGGCAGTACTGATGCACTGCCTCCTCCTTTGGATAAGAGTAGGGAGTTGGATTTGCTATTGAAATGTCAGGACGGTGACATGGAAGCTCGCAATGTGTTAATCGAGCACAATCTTCGTTTGGTCGTCTTTCTCGCCAAAAAGTTCGACAGTACAGGTTACGATTTGGAAGATTTGGTTTCTATCGGTTCTTTGGGGTTGATCAAAGGTATCATGACTTACAAGGTCGATAAAAATATCAAGTTGGCAACTTATGCGTCGAGATGTATTACGAATGAGATTTTGATGTACATAAGAAAAAATAAAAATAGAAAGGGTGAAGTGAGTTTCGAAGATGCCCTCAATTACGATTCTGAAGGGAATGAATTGCATTTAGAAGATATCATGGGGACGGAGGAGGATGTCGTTCACGACGAGATAGAGAACAAATTGGCCAAAACACAACTTTTAGAATGCTTGAGCGATCTAACGGATCGCGACAAAGAAATTATGACTATGCGATATGGGCTTTACAATACTAGGGAATACACTCAAAAGGAAGTGGCTGAGCTTTTGGGTATAAGTCAATCTTATATTTCTAGAATAGAGAAGAAAGTCATAAAGAAGTTGCGTACTGTCATGAAAATATGATTTATAAAAACCGTATTTTTGATGAGGAAAATACGGTTTTTTTGCATGTGATACATGTATTCGATCTACTTTGTCGAGATCAACTATCAAATTAGAAACGATCGCTTGAAATGATCATAATTTTTCTTGTTTATACAAAACTAGTGTAGTATAATAATTGTAACATAGAGATCGTACGTATTATGTATGGATTAGTAAGGTCTTCTATAATAATGAAAGGGTAAGGGATGTATAATGAACAGTAAGAAAATGTCGAGAATTTTGTTGATGATGAGTATCATGATAAATGTCACTCTCGTGATAGGAATAAATTTGAGTAAAAGTCCAAAAGATGATGAGAAGCCTATCACATCGGAAGCGATTGCTATGTACGTCGAAGGTGAAAACGGTGAGTACAGTCAAAGCAATGAGAAAACTTTTCCAAAAGAAGGGTACATCTTGAACGTAGAGAAGAGCACTTGTAGAAATGGTGGATCGTTAACACAAGATGCGAGTACTAAGGCTATAAGTTTGAGTGTAGGAAATGCTGAATCGTGTACATTGTATTTTGATAAAGAAGTTCTTGGTGGAATAGATTCAATAATAGCTTCATCAAAAGGAACTAGAACAAATTTTGATGATCCAGCAACAACTGATGAAGGCGTGTTCGAGATGGAGGATGATTATGGTACAAGTTACTACTATCGAGGAGCAGTGACAAATAACTATGTGAAGTTTGCAGGATACTATTGGAGAATCATCAGGGTCAATGGAGACGGAAGTTTGAGAATAATATATGATGGAACACAAGCATATGCGAATGGAACAAGTAGTACAGGAAGGTTCATCAAGACAGGACAAGCATACAACTCAAGTTACAATGATACAAAATATGTAGGATGGATGTATGGTCCTGTAGGGACCACGGCTAGTACAAGCAAGACACAAGCTCAGACAAATACAGTAGACTCAGAAATTAAAGAAGTAGTAGATGCATGGTATAAAACTAACATAGAAGACGCAGGATATGGAAATGCAGTGTCCGACACATTGTTTTGTAATGATAGAAGTACACCAGGAAAAGAGGCAACTGGATGGAATGATGATACAGGGCTAGGCTATGGTACTCAAAAGACGGCGTATGGAGCATATGCTAGAATGAAAGGAGCAATTAGTGACTATACAGGAGCAACCCCAACATTCAAATGTCCAGAGAGGAATGACGCATTTACAGTGAAAGACACGAGAAAAGGAAATGGAGCATTGACATACCCAATAGGGTTAATAACCGCGGATGAAATAGTAGCTGCAGGATCAGGAAAAATGTATACATTAAACGAAAATTATTATTTAGATCGAGGCTTATATTATTGGACTCTCTCGCCTTTCACTTTCCAAAGTGTTGCTACTATATTCAATGTGGATACTAATGGGAGACTTCTCGATAACTATATGGCATACGGTGGTGCCGTTGCGCCGGTTATCAACCTAAGTGCAAACTACGTGAAAACCTTAAGAGGTACAGGTACTATGACGAATCCATATCAAGCTTAAGGTAGAAGCCTTTAGTAAAAAGCAAGTAATTATTAAAAAAGTATATTGAATAAAACTTCAAATAATCTCCCAAAAAGTAAGCAAGGGGGATTTTTTGATGAGCAAATATAAAGTCGATATAGTCGGCATCGATACTAATAAATTGAAGGTTTTAAACAATAAAGAAATGGAAGTGTTGTTTGCAAGGTACAAAGAAGGAGATGAAGCTGCAAAGGATGAATTGGTGAACGGCAATTTGAAGTTGGTGTTGAGTATCATTTCCAAGTTTAGAAATAAAGATATCGATATGAACGATCTATTTCAAGTCGGTTGTATCGGTCTCATAAAAGCTGTCGACAACTTTGATAGCAGTTATGGGGTGATGTTTTCTACATATGCTGTTCCACTCATTTTAGGAGAAGTCAAAAGACTAGTTAGAACTAATTCTAGTGTACGAGTGGCGAGGAGTATTCGAGATACGGCTTATCGTATTTTGAAATTCAAAGAAGAGTATTCCAACATATATGGAATCGAGCCTCGCAATGCGGTCATAGCCAAAGAACTAGGAATCGAAGAATACGAAATAAGAGATGCCCTAGAGTCCTTACAAGATCCTGTCAGTATATTCGAACCTATATACAACGATGGAGGTGATACGATATATCTTTTAGACCAAGTAGCCGACGTCAAGAAAGGTGCTACTGACAAAGATATGTTGATCGCGATGAGAGAAGCATTAAAAAAGATTAAAAAAAGAGAACGCGATGTGTTGGTGTCTCGCTATATTGTGGGCAAGACACAAAGTGAAATTGCCGAAGATTTGGGAGTCAGCCAAGCACAGATTTCTAGAATCGAGTCTACTGCGATGAAAAATGTCAAAAAACTTCTAGAATAGTCGATCGACGAAACCATATAATTAAATAGGTGGTTTTATGCGCATGAGTGATTTGCAAGCAAAGGATATCGTCAATACAAAAAATGGAGCTAAAATAGGGAAAATTTGTGATATAGTCGTGAACGAAACTGGCGAAATACTCTATTTGGTCGTCGAACCTTTGAAATTTTTTAAAAAATATACTTCTTTCGGGGTGGAGACCAATATAAAATTTTCACAAATTGTCAAATTTGGAACCGATGTTATACTTGTGGATTTGTCGAACGGGTAGTATAATTCTTGTGTGGTGAACTTTATGGAAAGAAAAGTTTTCGTGTATGGAACTTTGTTTTTAGTAATCGATCAAATTACGAAAATATTGATCGAGTCTTTTTTAAAAATAGGTGAGACAGTGACGATCGTCAAGAACTTTTTTTCGCTCACTTGTGTTTACAATACAGGAGCTGCATTCAGCATCTTAGAAGGAAGAGTTTGGTTTTTGACACTTTTGAGTTTGGTCGTTTTGATAATACTTTTGAAGATGAGTAAAGAGTTCGTCAAAAATGAACGGAATATATTGGCTTTCGGTATGTTATTCGGAGGAATATTCGGCAATTTGAGTGATCGTCTCTTTTTGGGAATGGTCAGAGACTTTTTGAAGTTCAAAATTTTTGGATACAATTTTCCCGTATTCAATGTGGCGGATATATGTATAACAGTCGGCATAGGATTGTTGATCATAGGAATGATTAAAGGAGAAGATAGTGGTGGAAGTAGTAGTAGAGATAAAAGAATCGGCGAGAATAGATAAATATTTGGCTGAGAATACGAATTACTCTCGCAGTAAAATTTTGGAAATGATAGAAGCGGGGCTAATCACGATCGACGGTGAGAAAGTGAAGCCTAGTCGCAAAGTGAAAGATGGAGAAACGATCTATTTGCCCGATGATTATGTGAGCGAAGTGGACATCGAAGCTGAGGATATCGAATTGGATATTTTGTACGAAGACGAATACATCATCGTCGTCAATAAACCTTCCGGCATGGTCGTTCATCCGGGAAATGGTAACAGTGAACATACTTTGGTGAATGCTCTTTTGGGTCATACGAATAAGCTTTCTTCCGAGAATGGAGAAATAAGACCCGGCATAGTCCATCGAATCGACAAGGACACGAGTGGTGTTTTGTTGGTAGCCAAGACGGACGATGTGCATCAAAAGTTGGCCGAAGGGTTTAAAAACAAGACTATCAAAAGAGTATATGTAGCACTTCTAGATGGTGTGTTTCCAAATGCGAGTGCGACAATCGACGCGCCGTTAGGTAGGGATCCTAAAAATAGATTGGCATATACGGTCACCGGAGAAAATGCCAAAGAAGCAGTGACACACTTACGAGTTTTGAAAAGATACGAACATCATACTTTGGTAGAACTTCGTTTAGAAACGGGAAGAACACATCAAATCAGGGTTCATATGAAGTATATTGGCTATCCTGTGCACAACGATCCTATTTACAACACTAAAAAAGCAAGCGACTTTGGACAGTTTTTGCATGCGAAGAGTCTAGAGTTCGAACACCCTGTGACGAACGAGATGATGTATTTCGAAAGCCCATTGCCAAAAGAATTCGAAGAGTTCTTAGACGAGTTGTGATTTTGAAATTTTAGGTATGAAATAACACTTGCAAAAGGGGTAGTTATTTAGTATACTACTTATAGATTTTTACATTGTTTGTATGAACTCCATCTTACTTACAAGGTTTTAATCGGTCAATAATATAAAGGAGGAATTTTTTATGGCAGTTTCTAAAGAAAGAAAACTTGCTCGTGTCAAAGAGTTCGGTAAAAGTGAAAAAGACTCAGGAAGAACTGAAGTACAAATTGCAATTCTTACTGACGAGATCAACGATTTGACTGAACATTTGAAAGAACACAAACACGATTATCACTCTAAAAGAGGATTACTCATGAAAGTCGGTAAGAGACGTAGTCTATTGGATTATCTTCGCGACACCGATGTAGTAAGTTATCGTGAATTGATCAAGAAATTGAATATCAGAAAATAAGGGCACTAAATTTTTTAGTGTCTTTCTTTTTATAGGAGACATTATGCAAGAGATCGAACTGTTTTTTAATGCCGGAGATTATGGTCGTCAAGAAAATTTTCTCATATATCCGAAGAGCTTGGATGGAAGTAGTATGGGAGAAGTTTCTAGTATTGTGTTCGACGATGTAGAAAAATCTTCGGATGAATTAGCAAAAATATTTTGGACAGTAGAAGAACAATTGAAAAGAGAAAATTTATATCCCGATCCTACAAAGGTGAAAAGTGTGACCGCATGGCGATTTCATCAAATTGAGAATGGGGCGATAATGTTTAGGCACAGTATCGACGGGCGAAGAGAATCTGGGACAAAAAGAATGAACACAGCAATAGAAGGAATCTTTTTGAAAGGGATAAATTTAGAAAAAAGTGTAAAAAAGTATGATAAAATAGGAATAGATATCGTCGATGAAATAGGAAGACAATTTCCTTCGGATATCGAAAAACTTCTAATTGGGGCGAACTTTGACCTATTTCGTGACATGTTTGTAGATTATTCCAATAATGGAAATTTGCAAGATTTATTTAATCACTTCTATGTGGCATGTTGTGGTAGGGAAATTCGTGATACACGAAGTATAGAAGTTCATCAACTTCAAAAGAACGGTCCTTTAGATAAATATTTCAAGTGATATAAGAAAGAGAGGTAAACATGAAAAGAGAATTCAAATTAGATTTCAGGGGAAGAGAAGTCACAATTGAAACGGGAGAACTTGCCAAACAGGCAAATGGAGCAGTACTCGTTCGATATGGCGACACGGTAGTATTGTCGGTATCCGTCATGTCTTCGAATGTCAGTACAGCAGACTTTTTTCCATTGACAGTGCTATATCAAGAAAAACTTTATTCGGTCGGAAAGATACCTGGTGGATTCATAAAAAGAGAAGGTCGCCCTACTGAGGAAGCAACATTGGCATCGAGACTCATAGATAGACCGATCAGACCGATGTTTCAAGATGGTTTTAGAAACGAAGTGCAAGTCATCAATACAGTTTTGTCAGTAGATCCCGACAATAGTCCCGAGATGACTGCTATGTTAGGCGCATCTTTGGCACTTTGTATAAGCGATATTCCGTTCGATGGACCGATTGCGGGAGTTCGTGTAGGTAAGATAGGTAAAAATTACATCATCAATCCGACTGTCGAAGAGACGGAAGAATCCGAATTGTTATTGACAGTAGCAGGTACGAAGAGCGACATTTGTATGATCGAAGCAGGTGCAAAAGAAGTGGATGAGAAGACCATGATCAAGGCGATTTCAGAAGGACAAAAGGCCATACGTGAACTATGTGAATTCCAAGAGAAGATCATAGAAGAAGTTGGGCGTCCTAAGGTGACTGTAGATTTGGTGGCCATAGATACAGAACTTACCGAAATGGTCAAGACTTATACGCACGATTCTTTGTTGGCAGTTTTGAAAGAGAAAAGTGAGCATACCAAAAAGAATGCCGACATAGAAAATGTCAAGGTACAAGCGATCGGACATTTTAGTGAGATATATGCAGAAAGAGAAGATTTGGCCGATGTATTGAAGTCCGTCCGTACGATAGTAGACGATTTGGAAGCAAAATTGGTTCGCGATTTGATCGTAGAAGAACACATTCGTCCGGATGGAAGAGCTCTCGACGAGATAAGACCACTTTCCGCAAGTATCGATCTTTTGCCGAGAACTCACGGAAGTGCTTTGTTCACACGTGGACAAACACAAGCATTGGCGACGACTACTTTGGGAGCGATGGGAGAACATCAAATCTTGGATGGACTCGGAATCGAAGATATGAAGAGATTCATGCTTCATTACAATTTCCCAAATTACAGTGTCGGAGAGACTGGTAGATACGGTGCTCCCGGAAGACGCGAAATCGGTCACGGAGCTTTGGGAGAAAGAGCATTACTACAAGTCATGCCTAGTGAAGAGGAGTTCCCTTATACAGTTCGTGTCGTCAGTGAAATATTGGAATCGAATGGATCTTCGAGTCAGGCTTCGATATGTGCTGGATGTCTATCGTTGATGGCGGCAGGTGTTCCAATCAAAGCACCGGTGGCCGGCATAGCGATGGGTCTCATCACCAAAGGTAAAAAGCATGCGGTACTCACCGATATTCAAGGATTGGAAGATCACATGGGAGATATGGATTTCAAGGTAGCCGGGACAAGAAACGGAATCACTGCATTGCAGATGGACATCAAGATAAAAGGTATAACTGAAGCGATCTTGAAAGAGGCATTGAATCAAGCACACGAGGCGAGAATGCAAATTTTGGATTTGATGCATACAGTCATCGAAAGTCCTCGCAAAGAATTGTCTCCATATGCTCCTAAGATTGCGACGATCACTATAAAACCTGAAAAGATCAAGGATGTCATAGGTCGCGGTGGAGAGATGATCACCAAGATCATTTTAGAAGCTTCGAACGTCAAGACTGTAAACGATAAAGATGCGGTCAAAGTCGACATCGATGACGATGGTCATGTAGTAGTTTACCATACTGACAAAGCGATAATAGATAAGACTATCGAAATGATCGAGAGTGTCGTTCGCGAGGTCGAGGAAGGTAAAATCTACAGTGGAAAGGTAATCAAAGTAGAAGAATTCGGCTGCTTCGTAGAACTTTGGACAGGTTGTGAAGGCCTGGTGCACGTTTCACAATTGGCTCATGAAAGAGTCAATTCTCCTAAAGATGTAGTAGCCGTCGGAGATGAGATAATGGTAAAATCATTAGGTTACGACAATCGAGGAAGACTTAACCTTTCGAGAAAAGATGCACTTCCTAAGGTAGAAAAAAAAGAAAAAGACGAAAAGAAGAAGAGCGAATAGTAAAGTTTTGCTCTTTTTGTATTGTCGAAATGTCTTACATGGCACATAATCGGATGAGTTTTACCATAAATATTAGATATCTACAGTTAAATTGGTATTAATTACCTCTGGAAAAATCGTCGAAGTTCGTGTACAATCGTTTGACAGAGAAATTTGTCGAAACTTTACAAATTTTCTCATAAAAACGTTGACATAGAAAGACCGAGTGCTTATAATAGGGCTTACAGATATAGGTGTTTTCTCGTGGGTAATTCTGCCCATCAGATTCTCTTGTCGAAAGGTTTGGCGAGCGGAATTGCAGGAGAAAGCATTGCATGAGTCGGAGACATGTACAACACCGATTCGATATCTAAGGAGAGTGATTAGGGGTAAAAATTTTAGACATTAAGTGTCAAGTGGTACCGAGTGTACCTAAAACAAAATTAGAAAGAGGTTAATGATGAAAAAGAAAAATATCGCTATTTTGGTTTCAGTCATAGTAGTAGCCGTCATCGTGATATTGTTATTGCTTTTCAATCTTAAGACTTATAGTGTAATGTACAATACTAATGGTGGCTCATTTATCGCGACTGATAAAGTCAAGGTCTTCATGAAAGCTACTCGTCCTAGCGATCCAGTCAAAGATGGTTATACTTTCGATAATTGGTATTACAACGACGGAATATTCGATTTCGATACTAGAATTACTCAAGATATGATCATCGAAGCTCGTTGGATCGAAGGTAATCCGGTGGCTGGAACATTCGTAATATCGTTCAATTCGAACGGTGGAAGCAGTATCGCTTCTGTAAGATCGAATGAAGACGGTACGGTGAATCGTCCTGAAGATCCAGTGAGAGAAGGTTATCGTTTTGTCGCATGGCAACATAATGGTCAAGATTTTGACTTCGAATCGAAGGTAAAATCTAATATGACTTTAGTAGCCAAATGGGAAGTAGACGACGGTTCTAAGGATTCAGTTCCTGCAGAAAAAGTCACATTGTCTCCTACAACTCTAAGTCTTAAAGTCGGCAATACGAGAAGACTTACTGTCACATTGTCTCCGAGCGGAGCAGTAAATAGAGAGAAGAAATGGACTACTTCGAACAATAGAGTAGCAACTGTCGATGCTAACGGCACTGTGAGAGCAGTCGGTGTCGGTACTGCGACGATAACTGTCGAAGTGGACGGCGTAAAAGCAACTATGAAAGTTACTGTCACACAAGCTACAAGTGGTGGAAACAATAACGGTGGTGGAAACGTAACACCGATCGACCCTAGACCGGAAGATCCTAAACCTACACCTGAGGAACCCGAAACTTATTCTATCGAATACGTACCTGAGCCTACTAGTGCTATGGGTGAAGTATACATAAGAATAAAGAGTTCTAAACGCGGATATGTAAGTGGAGTAGTTCAAATTACGACAACCGGTGGTCAAGTCATAAATGAAGCGGTCACGGCAGGCGGTAAATTGATGCCTAGAAGTGTCATTCAAAGTACAGTAGTCGTAAGTACAAATTAAAAGAAAGGATAAAGCAATATGAATAGATTAAACAAAATATTATTGAGTGTTTTAGTTGTTGTAGCATGCGGGTTCATGACTTTTGTCGGTACCGTGGACGCTTCTATTAAGGAAACTGTCGATGTGAACAATACGCTTTACGACCATATAGAAAATGGTACAAAGATAATCGGAATTACGAAGTTCAATCCAAATACGATATTGACAGCTAAACGTGCTTCACAAGCGACAATGAACGATGTTGCGTACAATTTGAATAATCCGAATTACGATGGTGTTCATATCTATTATTACTATTATGGTTGGTATGAATTCGACGAAAATAACAATTCGACACCAGTAAGTAATCCTAGTGTTCTAAATGAGCTCAACATTTTCTACGTCGACAATGTCGAGAAGAAACTTTCAATCAATTATTCAGGAGCAACTAACAATTTGAGTTTCAAAACTGACAAAGCTAACAAGAATAGAGAAGTCAGTTATGCAAACGGAGTTATAACAGTTCCTGCTACAGTCAAGAATTTGACTGTATTGAGCAATAACACTCCTCAAATCACTTATGCAAAAGTAGATGAGAGTGACATGACGTTTCTCGAAAATCCTACGACTGGTAAATTAATTGCAATAGATAATTCGTTGAATTACTTACCTATGGATTCTTCTATCATGTTCGATGGTCACATACCATTCAAGATCACCGATAATGATATCGTTCCAAATGGAAACTATGTATCAGTAGGTATTGTCAGAAACAGTAACGATACTCCCGAAGAAAGCGATAGAGAGAAGATCACTTTTATCGTTCAAGATGCGGCTAATCTAGAAGGTACAGTCTACAATTGGGGTGTCGACAATGACGATATCATGCGTCAATTGGATATCATGTTTTCCGAGAATATCAGAGAAGCTACTATCACAGTAATTTGGGAAAAAGGGAACAGCGAAACGTTCAAAGTCAGCATCACAAATGGAACCGAATTGGAAGAGATTCCTGAAGGAAAGATGATTTGGGATAGCAGAACGGGAATCGCGACAGACGAAGAAGGAAACGAATTGAATTTCCCTGTCGATAGTTCTACTGTAAAAAATACTGTCATCTTCTCAGGAGTAATCGGATATGTAGAATCTGGCGCTAACAGTATAGCAGGTAACAGAGTAGGTGTAGAAATCACTCCTAACGACAAGTATAAAAATACGGATACTAGTAAAATAGGTATTACTGTCGAAGGAACTACTAGTGAAGAAGACGCAGTTCCAACTTGGGACAACGGTGTCATTCACTTTACTCCTGTCATCACCGATACTAATAGAGTTATAACTATCAAAGTCACATGGGAACAAGGATTTACACAAGTTTTCACTATCGATGCTACTCAAGCATTCCTTCAAGGACCTACCGTCTAGGAACCGATGAAGAAATCGACTAAAATAATAACCATTGGACTTGTGAGCAGTGTATTGCTCGCAAGTTTAATTTTGATATTGGTCTATTTCCTTCCACGATTACAAAGGGATGAAAAAGAATTGAGTATGAAGGAATCTTTGGAGTCGCTCGTCGTCGATTATTATGAAAACGAATTGATAAAATTGATGCCCGATTATTTGGATTCGATGGGGTATTTGAAAGTCACTTTGGATAGTCTTCAAGGTATGAACAAAAACATCAAATTGTTCGAAGATAATTCTTGTGATTACGATGAGACGTACGTCGAATTGACCAAAGATGAGGAAAGTGAAAAGGGATATAAAACTGAGGTAGTCTTAAAGTGTGAATATAGATGAGCATTGGAATAAAATGCTCATTTTCTTTGGCAAATTGAGGCTCATTTTCTTTGGCAAATTGAGGCTCATTTTCTTTGGCAAATTGAGGTTGCTACTATGTTACATTTATAATATAATACTAACGAAGTAGGTGTTTAAATTGCGAGAAAAAAGATGGTATAAATTGGACAACTCTGCCAAAATAATTCCTTCTATGACGAACAACTTGAATACTAATGTATTTCGCCTTGTATGTAGTCTAAAAGAAAAGGTCGAGGCGGATAAATTGGCTATAGCTTTGAAGATGACATGCGAGGAGTTTCCCATGTTCACTTGTAAAATGAAGAGTGGCTTATTTTGGCATTATTTGGAGACTTCATCGAGCGAGCCTTTTGTAGAAGAGGATCATGTGTATCCTTGTTCTAAGTTGGATGGCGATTTACTTTTCAAGGTTACTTATTATAAAAATAGGATCAATTTAGATATGTATCACGTTTTGGCCGATGGGAATGGTGCATTAGAATTTTTAAAATATTTGGTAGCCTGTTATTTGGATCTCGTGTACGGTTTATCTCATCATGACAAAGTCAATACGGCGAGTATCTATGCTAGAGAGAGCGACGACTTCAAAAAGTTCAGCAAATTCGGCAAGAAAAAAGTCTATGACAAGTATAAAAGTGCATATAAATTGAAGTTCCCACGAAAGGAAAATACGGTCGGCGACGTCATAGAAGTTCATCTATCGGCAAGCGAAATAAAAAGGATAGCTCACGAATGCGATTGTACTGTGACGGTGTATTTGACCGCAGTACTCATAAGAAGTATTGTGCAATGTGCACACGTCGGAGATTTGAAAAAACCGATAGGTATAATCGTCCCGATCGATTTGAGAGGCATATTCCCTTCGCAGACGGTCAGAAACTTCTTCTATACTGTGAATATTCAATACGAATATAGAGAAGAGGATACACTCTTAGATATAATAAAGTTTTTGAAAGAAAAATTTTCGGAGAAATTTTCCAAAGAAAACTTGCAAGCTCTTTTAGATTCTTATATGTCTTTAGAAAAATTGTTGTTGTTGAGAATTATACCTAATTTTTTGAAAGATTTTATTCTTGGAATAATTACGGGATTTAGAAATACCGAGACGATGGGATTTTCCAATTTGGGAGTGGTCGAGATGCCAGAGGTATATTCAGATTACATTTGTGCTTTTTCGGGTGTAATGAGTACGGTCGATTTACATTTGACGACGATGACTTACAATGACGAATTGAGATTCAGTTTCATGTCACATTTTGTAACCAACGAGATCGAAAGAAACATGGTGAAATTTCTAAAAGACGCAGGAATAGAAAAGTGTAAAATCGTGAGTAATAAGGAGTGACTAGAAAATGGCTAAGTGTAATAAATGCAATGTAGAAGTCGACACTAGAGGGGAACGTTGTCCTCTTTGTGCTGCAAAGATAGAGAAAACTATAGATCCTACGTATCCGACGATCAAAACGACTTCGACTTGGCAATTTATAAAAAGAATCATGATCATATTTGTGCTTTGTACTTCTATCATTGTGGTATTCCTGAATGGATTTTTGACACCGAATATGAAATGGAGTGTGTTCGTGATCGCTGCCTTGCTGTCGATGTACACGGTTTTCTTGGGAATAGTAAAAGGCCGCAAGAGAATTTTATCTATGATGTTCTACATGAGTTTTGCTATATTGGCAATAACTTTCATTTGGGATAGGTTGATAGGATATAAAGGTTGGAGTTTGAACTATGTTCTACCGAGTGTGGCGATAGGTTACGGAGTTTTCTTGTTGATTTTGAGATTCGTTTCTCATTTTGCGATAGAAAACTATAGAGGGTATATTTATTTGCATATCTTATTGGAATTTTTGCCTTTAGTGATGTACGTCAAAAATGTCGTCACTTTTGAGCCTTTGGCTCTCGTCAGTGCCTGTTTTGGTACGATCAATTTGTTAGTGTTACTCTTGTTCGATTTTTCTCATTTGAAAAACGATTTGGGTATGCGATTGCACATTTGACGTCATAAAAAAAGTGTGCTATAATCGGTTTAATACGTCGAAGAAATCTAAGTAATGAGAAGTTTGAAAGCGAAGAGATTTAGTGGTAGGTGCGAACTAAAGTGACGAATTCTCATGAATCTAATTTCTGAGTGCATTTAATAGATGCCGGATGACTTCCGTTAGAGAGTTTATAAGTTAAAAATTAGGATGGCACCGCGAGTAAGTTCGCTCCTTCAGGGGAGTACATACTCGCGGTTTTTAGTTAGGAAAGGAATGATATTATGATCGACATCGAACTTATAAGAAATGATAGGGATGCAGTAAAGGAAAACATCAAAAAGAAATTTCAAGATGCGAAATTACCTTTGGTAGACGAAGTTTACGACTTGGATAGAAAGTTTAGAGATGCCAAGGCGGAGGGTGACAATTTACGCAGTGAAAAAAATAAGGCTTCGGGCGAAATAGGCAATCTCATGAAGGAAGGGAAAAAGGAAGAAGCCGAGGAAATCAAAAAGCGCGTTCAGGAATATGCTACTAGAATCGAAGAGTTGGAAACGTTGGAGGAAGAGTTGGCCGGAACTATAAAAGAGAAGATGATGGTCATTCCTCAAATCATCGACAACTCAGTTCCTATCGGTAAAGACGATAGTGAAAACGTCGAAATAGAGAAATTCGGAGAACCATTGGTTTCAGCGTATGAAATACCTCATCACGAAGATATTTGTGAATCTTTGGGAGGCATCGACAAAGAATCGGCTGGTCGTACTAGTGGAAATGGTTTTTACTATTTGATAGGTGATGTGGCTCGTTTACATGAAGCGATGATCGCTTATGCACGCGATTTCATGATCGATAAAGGATTCACTTACTGTATTCCACCGTTCATGATAAGAAGCGATGTAGTGACCGGCGTCATGTCTTTTGCCGAGATGGAAGCGATGATGTACAAGATCGAAGGGGAGGATTTGTTCTTGATCGGAACGAGTGAACATTCTATGATCGGAAAGTTCAAAGGACAATTAGTAAAAGAGGACGAACTTCCTATTGCAATGACATCTTATTCACCTTGTTTTAGAAAAGAAGTCGGTTCACATGGTATCGAGGAACGTGGGGTATATCGTGTTCACCAATTCGAAAAGCAAGAGATGGTCGTTCTTTGTAAACCGGAGGAAGCGATGGATTGGTATGACAAGATGTGGAGCTATACTGTAGAATTTTTCCGCAGCTTGGATGTCCCTGTTCGAACTTTGGAATGTTGCAGTGGCGATTTGGCGGATTTGAAGGTCAAATCTTGTGATGTAGAAGCATGGAGTCCTAGACAAAAGAAATATTTCGAAGTTGGATCTTGTTCTACTTTAGGAGATGCTCAAGCGAGAAGATTAGGAATTCGTATGAAGACTGCCGATGGAAATAAATTCGTCGCAACATTGAATAATACTGTAGTTGCATCACCAAGAGGATTGATTGCCGTTTTAGAAAACAATTATCAAGAGGATGGGTCAATTTTAATACCAAAAGCGCTTCAACCTTACATGGGTGGCAAAGAAAAAATTGAAAAAAGATAAAGTATCAATATGAAAAAGTCTCGAATCTTTTCGAGGCTTTTTAGTTATATTTTTTTTGTAGATCCTTCGCCGATTTCTCCCTTGTCTTCGTATTTCATGCGTTGTGCTACCAAATAAAGTTCTGGAGCAATAGCACATATAGTTTTGACTAAACTGATTTTTTGGTTGAGAAATGTGTCTTCAAGTTCCATTATACGATTTCGAAAATAGTTTTTGAAACGCGTAGTGGAGTAATCTTTCAAGCGAGCCAATAAGGCCAAGCCTTTTCTATCTTTTATAGTGAAAACTAATGCGAGACTTTCATCGGTCATGATATATTTTATAGTTTCATAAACATTTTCGACAGTATAAAAGTTGGCAAAAACGGGACTGTAATGATTATTATTCGATGAATACAAGTATTTTTTTGCTTCTTCGTAATTACCTGTATTCAATTGTTCTTGTGAAACGAGGCTTATTACAGCAGCTAAGATGCCCCAAAAATTGTATTCAGGACGATCCAAAATCAGCTCTATTATTTCTTTATCACAAAACATATTCATGTATGATGCATAATTGTATGGATTTATTTTCATTATATTGAAAACTTGCACTACGTGTATTATTATGTCTAAAAAGTCATCATCTATTTCTGATAATCTCATATCGAACAGGATGAATAATATAGCTCTTTCTGAAACATTTTGAAAAAGAGAGAGATCTTGACAAAAAATTCTGAAGTTTGTCGGTTTTGAACTTTCGTGGTAAGCCACTTTTTTTCATCGAGAGTGCGCAATCTCTTTCTCAATAACGCTAGGAGGTATTTATCGGTGATGTCGCCATCTTTTTTTTGCTCGAGACCATACAAGATTCTTTTAAAATATAATGATATTTCACTGATTACTGTCGGCATAAAAAAAACACTTCTTTCGATGTGTTATTTTACTACTTTTTTTATTTATTGTCATTACTTTCGTCTCTTATTTTGATCAGTTTGGCTTGAATAACTAGATTAGTACCTTTAGAATTTGTCGTCAAGGTCAAAAATTTGTCGTCGGTTTTAGCATAGCCTTTGAATTTAATTTGAGTATTCTTGAGCATCGAATCGATGTACTTTTCTATGTCAGAATCGTCTTCGAAAGTGGTTTGTAGATGATCTTTATCCTTAGTTTCGTAGACACTCACGATCTGCCATATTGTCGACTGTGTTCTAGTATAAAGTTTTATGATGTAGTTGTTGTCATCGTCTTTCCATTCATCCTTCAAAACGTCTTTCAAATCGGATGATAAAATGCCTAAGTAGTTTTTGTTGCCATATATTATCGTGTTAGTTCCTAGTTCATCTTCGTTGGCTTGTTCGTCCATATAGATCCATCCGAATGAGTTTTCACTTTTATCTAGTGTATGATTCTTATAGAAAGAATTTTCTCCTTTGACGATCGGATAGGAAAATGATGTGCCTTTAAGTTCTATATAACCGACGCAGTCGGTATTTATCTTTTTTAGTTTAGCCATATCTACTTCTATGAGTCCGAGTTTTACATAATTCCAATAAGCATCGAATTTCGATAGGGTACTATCCGGCTTGATAGTCTTTGTAAGTTCATCATCCACGATATTTTTAACTTCTATTTCTTCTTTGACCTTGTCGATCATCTCTTTTGTACCGAGATAATCTCTTAGAATTTTCGTACCAGTAAGTATCAAAAAGAGGACTGTGAAGCCTAATAGTACGATTAAAAACAAATTTTTCCATTTGATCTTGTAGACAGTCTTAGTCTTTTTGACCATGAGCATCACCTTGATATCATTATACAAAAAAAAGTTCATACTGACTAGTATAAACTCAATATTGTTTACCAAAATAGATTTTGCATTTTGCTTCTTTTCCACAAACTGCACATTTTCCATCCGGTTCGTTGCCTTCGAATGGGATACATCTAGATTTGAGTCCAAGCTCATCTTTTATTTTATTTTCACAAGCAACATCTTCACACCAATTGATCTTTATGAATCCAGGTTTACTCGCGGCGATGTCTTTCATCTCTTCGTAGGTGTATGCATCGTAGAGCATAGTATTTCGACGTGCTAGAGCTCTTTCGTACATGTCATTTTGGATAGTCGTCAAAAGATCTTCGATCTTTTTAGGAGCTTCATCTAATGATACTTGCATCTTTTCTAGAGTGTCTCTTCGTACGAGAGTGATGTGTCCGGCTTCCAAATCGCGAGGACCGATTTCGACGCGAATAGGGTAACCTTTGACTTCAGCTTCGGCAAATTTGAATCCCGGTGTTTTATCTGTTCTATCGACTTTGTTCGAAATTTCCATTTCATCTAACTTTGTCGTAATGTTAGTGATAGCATCTTCGACGATGTCGGAGTCTTTTCCTATAGGTATGATGATGACTTCGATAGGAGCAATGCGCGGAGGTAAGACGAGTCCTGCATCGTCACTGTGAGTCATGATGAGCGAACCGATCATACGAGTAGTTACTCCCCAAGATGTTTGGTATGGTGTTTCGAGTTTGTTTTCTTTATTTAAGAATTCGATTCCGAAAGCTTTGGCAAAGTTGTTACCGAAGTAATGGCTCGTACCATTTTGAAGAGCGACACCGTCGTACATCATCGCTTCGATGGTGTAAGTTTTCTCGGCTCCTGCAAACTTCTCTTTGTCTGTTTTAGTTCCTGTGATGACAGGTAGAGCTAAGTAGTCTCTTTGGAAGTTTTCGTAAACTTCGAGCATTCTCTTAGTTTCCTCTAGTGCTTCTTCACTGGTCGCATGCATCGTGTGACCTTCTTGCCACAATATTTCTCTACTTCTCAAAAATGGGCGAGTAGTCTTTTCCCAACGTACGATCGTACACCATTGATTGTATAGTTTTGGAAGATCTCGATAACTCTTTATGATCTTTTTGTAGTGTTCACAAAAGAGTACTTCGCTAGTCGGACGAACACAGACTCTTTCTTCTAGTTTGTCTTTTCCACCTTCAGTGACCCAGGCTACTTCAGGTGCAAAACCTTCCACGTGGTCTTTTTCTATATTCAAAAGACTTTCTGGAATGAACATCGGCATTTGAACATTTTCGTGTCCTAAACGTTTGAATTCTTTATCCAATACTGCGACCATACGTTCCCAAATGGCATACCCATAGGGTCTTATGATCATGCTACCTTTCATGCTCGAATAGTCGACGAGATCAGCTTTTTTTACTATGCTCGTATACCACTCGGCGAAATCTGTATCTCTACTGACGATACTTTTATTTTGAATTTCGGCCATAATCCGTTCTTCCTTTCTATGTATTTATTAAACCACATTTTTTAGGTCTTGACAAGTTGGTTCGGGGGGGGGGGTATAATCTCAAGTAGATGATATAGTAGACGGAGAAATGTTCAGTAAAAAAGAGAATATTGCGATGTCTACAAAATGAAAAAATAGGGTGAAAGCGCCAGTCTTTAATGTGCTAGAAAAGAGGAGTTTATGAAAAAGAAAGTTTTGTTAGTAGTTTCAGGGTTAGTTTTAATTCCATTGATGAGTTTATGGTTATGTAGTTTCGAAGATGAAGAAGCTAATAAAAAAACCAAAACCGGTGAAGAAAGTAAGATTGCAATGTACGTCGAAGGTGAAAACGGTGAGTACAGTCAAAGTAATGAGAAAACTTTTCCAAAAGAAGGATACATCTTAAACGTAGAGAAGAGCACTTGTAGAAATGGTGGTTCTTTGACACAAGACGCGAGCACAAAGGCGATAAGTTTGAGTGTAGGAAATGCTGAATCGTGTACGTTGTATTTCGACAAAGAGGAAATACCATCAAGTGACAGTACATTGGCAACACTCGGGATAACATCGCAAGGAACAAAGAGTGGGTTCGACGATCCAGCAACAACAGCAGAAGGAGTCTTCGAGATGGAAGATGACTATGGGACAAGTTATTACTATCGAGGAGCAGTAACAAACAACTATGTCAAATTCGCAGGCTTCTATTGGAGAATAATCCGAGTCAATGGAGATGGATCACTCCGAATCATATATGATGGAACACAGGCACATGCGAATGGAGCAAACAGTTCAAACAGATTCATCAAGACAGGACAAGCGTACAATAGTAGTTATAATGACAACAAATATGTAGGATGGATGTATGGACCGTCAGGGACAACGGCAAGTACAAGCAAGGCACAGGCTCAGACGAACACAGCCGATTCAACAATCAAGGAAGTAGTAGATGCATGGTACAAGACGAATATAGCAGATAAAGGATATGGAAGCGCAGTATCGGATACACTGTTTTGTAATGATAGGAGCACACCAGGAAAGGCAGAAACAGGATGGTTTGAGGACACAGGATTAGGTTATGGAAGTAATTATACAGCCTATGGAGCATTCGCGAGAATGAGAGCATGTTTCGGCGGATATACAGGAGCAACTCCAACTTTCAGATGTGCACAAAAGAATGATGCATTTACAGTGAATGACACGAGTAAAGGAAACGGAGCACTAACATATCCAGTAGGACTAATAACCGCGGATGAAATAGTAGCCGCAGGGTCGGGTAAGTATGATACCTATAACCAAAGTTATTATTTATATCGTCCTGGATATTGGTACTGGTCGCTCTCGCCTAGCAATTTCTACGGTACGTATTCTAGTGTATTCACTGTGAATCCTTCCGGTCAGTTCTACCGTAACTATGTGTACACCGGTGGTGCCGTCGCGCCAGTTATAAACTTAAGTGCAGAATACGTGAAAACCTTGAGAGGAACAGGAACAACGAGTGATCCATACCAAACTTAGAACCGGACACTTTTGATCGAAGTCAGTATTTAAAGGGAAAAATAAGAGAAAATCGTGGTTCCAGTTGATGACTATGTGGCTGAAAGCTAGATAAAATGGGAGGTTTGCTCCCATTTTTATATGCAAAAATACCCTATGCAAGGGCTCATTTTTAAAATATAAGATTTTTGTTAAGTTACACGTCGGTTAATACAAAATTGAAAGGTATCCTAATATACCTTAAGGAGTCTCTAGATAACTTAAATAGGGTGTAACCCACTTGAAAGATAGACATCTTTCTTCTATGCTTTCCTTTTACTACTCCATAATATCTTATCTTAACATCCTTATAATACTTGCCTTTGTGTCTAGTGTAATAAGTACCAACACAAGAAAAAAATAAAATACATATGCACATGCAAGTATACA
>CAOJEC010000010.1 GCA_948433885.1 uncultured bacterium
TTTGGGACATAATCAAATACTAACACTTAAGACATTATCATATACTAATCAAATCCGACACAAAAAGAGACTTAAAACCATTGCATAAATTGCACATTTACATTATAATATCTATATAAAATAAGAGAATAGAGGGAACATATGAAAAAACTTTCAAATAAAGAATTAGAAAAACTAGATGGCTATTTTCGAGCAGCCAATTATCTTTCACTCGGTCAACTATATCTTTTGGATAATCCACTTTTAAAAAGACCACTTGCCTTGACGGATATTAAGACGAACGTCGTCGGTCATTGGGGAACAGTCCCTGGTCAAAACTTCATCATGACACATCTCAATCGCATCATAAAGAAAAACAATTTGAACATGATTCTTGTCGTCGGTCCTGGTCATGGAGGAAATGCCGCTGTATCGAACTGCTATTTGGAAGGAACATACTCAGAAACGTATCCCGATGTAAGTCGAGACGAAAAAGGTATGAAACGCCTATTCAAACAGTTCAGCTTTCCTAAAGGAATCTCTTCTCACGTCGCTCCTGAAACACCAGGATCAATAAACGAAGGAGGAGAACTAGGTTATTCACTTGCTCACTCTTTCGGAGCAGCACTCGATAATGACAAACTGATAGTCGCTTGCATCGTCGGAGATGGAGAAGCAGAAACTGGACCGTTGGCTACGAGTTGGCACCTCAATAAAATTTTGAATCCCAAAACTGATGGAATCGTCTTGCCGATTTTGCATTTGAATGGTTACAAAATATCCAATCCGACAGTCCTTTCGAGAATTCCGAGAAGCGAATTGAAAAGCTTTTTCAAGGGATGCGGTTGGAAACCGTATTTTGTAGAAGCAAATTCGACCGCATCTGCCCACGAAAAGATGGCCGCTGCTATGGATCAAATAGTCGAAGATATGAAGACTATAAAAATAAATGCCCATAAAAAAAAGATAAGTGAAAGACCCGAATATCCGATGCTCGTCTTCATTTCAAAAAAAGGATGGACAGGACCAAAACTCATCGAAGAAAAAGAAATAGAGGGAACTTTCAGAGCCCATCAAGTACCAGTCGTCGTCGACCGCACGAGTGGAAAGAACATGGATCTTTTGGAAACATGGCTCAAAAGTTACAAACCCGAAGAGCTTTTCGATGACGATGGCCGTTTGAAGACGAAGTACGAAAGTATCATCCCCGATGAGAATCATCGCCTCTTCAATAGACCTTATACAAACGGCGGACTGTTACTCGAAGAATTGAAGTTGCCCGATTTCAAAAAGTATGGTATTAAAGTTAACCACGGAAACATAGAAGCACAAGATATGACCGTGTTGGCAACATACTTGAGAGACGTCATCAAGATGAACGATGAAACAGCCAATTTCCGTCTTTTTGCCCCTGATGAGACTTTATCGAATAGAATGGCTCCACTTTTCGAAGTGACGAATAGACAATGGAACGGAGTGACATTGACTAACGACGAATTCCTGAACAAAAGAGGTGCTGTCGTCGACTCGGTGTTATCCGAACACGTCTGCGAGGGAATGCTAGAAGGATATATCTTGACTGGACGACATGGCATTTTCGACTCGTACGAAGCATTCATAAGAGTAGTCGACTCTATGATAAGTCAGCATGCTAAGTGGCTCAAAGTGACTAGTGAACTTCCTTGGAGAAAGAGTATATCTTCCTTGAACCTTCTACTGACTAGCCATTGTTGGCAACAAGACCATAATGGATACACTCATCAAGATCCGGGTATTTTGAATCATCTAGTGACCAAAAAAGCATCGATTGTAAGAATGTACTTGCCACCTGATGCAAACACCTTGTTATCCACAGTAGATCATTGTTTAAAAACCAAAGATTATATCAATGTCGTCGTCGCATCTAAACATCCGCGTCCCGAATGGCTATCGATGAAAGAAGCAACCATACACTGTACTAAAGGAATAGATAAATGGTCATGGGCTTCGACAGACAATGGAAAAGAACCCGATGTCGTCTTAGCTTGTGCCGGTGATACGCCTACTTTGGAATGTTTGGCAGCTGTTTCGATATTGCACGAGCATATGCCAAAACTGAAAGTTCGTCTCATAAATGTCGTTGATTTGATGAGACTGACATCTAATAAAGCACATCCTCATGGCCTCAGTGACAAAGAATACGATGAATTGTTCACAAAGAAAAAACATATCATCTTTGCTTTCCACGGCTATCCATCTTTGATTCACGAACTCACGTACAATAGAACAAACCAAAATCTACATGTACATGGTTACAACGAAGAAGGAACGATCACTACACCATTCGATATGCGTGTACAAAACAATTTGGATAGATACCATCTCGTTTTAGATGTTCTAAAATACGTAGATAAGTATCCTGAAGAAGCCAAGAAATTGAAAAAAATCTGTAACGATTTACTCAAAAAACATGAACAGACGATCGGAGAAACTGGTGTGGACATAGATGAAGTTCGCATGTGGAAATGGAAAGAACTTAAATGAGATAGCAAACGCTATCTTTTTATATATTCACAAGCATGTCTAACTTTGTATTATGTTTCTATAATAAGAAAGACAATTACACTTTTTAATTCATTTATTGTATAATATAAGACGAAAAGAGGAACACGATGAAAAAGAAAATATGTATCATTACTAGTATTTTGATATGCACGATCGTTCTTATCACAATCGGCATCAAGTCGGGAATTCGGGCTTATGAGAAAGCAAAAGAAGAAGAGAAGATCAAAAATGCAGTGATCGAAGTAAAATTGGCCGAAGATTTGACTGCAAAATTCGCTTCTAAAAAGAAAGTTTCCGATTATATCACATCTATAAATGGCAAAATAATCGACGATCACTTGATAGATACGACTGAATTGGGTACGAAGAAAGTGCAATTCGATTTTATAAACGAAGATGACATAAAAATACCGTATTCGTACGAAATAGAAGTGAGAGATACGACACCACCACTAGTGTGGTTATTTGGAGATTACTATGTCACGACAGCTTTCACAGGCACCCTGGAATCGAAAATACTATGTGCAGATGACTACGAGGATGAACCTGTTTGCAAAGTGGAAGGGGAATACGACACTAAAAAAGTAGGAACATACAAACTGAACTTCAAATCCTACGATTCGAGTGGAAATGTGACCGACATACCTTTCAGCTTACATGTCAGCAAGCCATCACAAGGAGGCTCTACGTACACACCAAATCCCGACAAGTTTTCAGAATTCGTCGCAAAGTACGAAGATGAACATACATCTCTTGGTATAGACGTTTCTTCTTGGCAAGGTGACATAGACTTCCAAAAAGTCAAAAATGCCGGAGTAAAATTTGCATTTGTGAGAGTCGGATCCAAGTGGGGTGCCGATGGAGATTACTTCTTAGACTCGAAGTTCGAACGCAATATGAAAGGTTTTATGGAAGTAGGTATACCTATAGGAGCATACTTCTATTCGTATGCTAGAAATGAACAAGAAGCCAAAGAAGAAGCCGAATGGTTGATCGAAAAACTCGAAGATTACAAAGTCGACTTACCGATCGCCTTCGACTTCGAAGATTGGTCGCGTTACAACGATTACAAAATGAGTCTATATAGACTGAATAGAAATGCCGAAGTTTTCATCGAAACTCTCGAAAAAGCGGGATACAAAGGAATGCTTTACAGCAGCATTAACTACTTGAATAGAGTATGGGATACCGACGGAAAGATCGTTTGGGGTGCGCACTATACTACTAAAGCAGATTATCGAGGAAAATTCGATTATTGGCAAATTTCCAGTGAAGGAATAGTCGATGGCATCCAAGGATATGTCGACTTGGATATCATGTACAAATGAAGGAAGTGATTTCATGCGAAAGAAAGTTTTGATAACAGGCGCAGCACGAGGTTTGGGAAAAAGTATCGCGATCGCATTTGCCGAACATGATTACGATGTAGTCATCACTTATTTGAACGGTGTTGAAGAAGCCCAAAAATTGCGGAGTCATTTGATGGAAAATTATGAAGGAACATTCGAAATTGTCAAATTGGATCTCAGGGACGAGAATGCATGCCGACAATTGGGGAAAAATATGAATAGGCTAGATGTCCTTGTGAACAATGCGGCCTTCAATGAAGATAAAAACTATGATGAATTCGACACTAAAGACTTCATCGATACTTACAAAGTAAATGTTGTCGGCCCATATCTCTTGTCCATATCGTGTGAACGAGCTTTGAAAGAAGCTAATGGCTCGATAATCAATATATCTTCTTCAAATGCCATCGATACGATGTACAAAGAATCCATCCCGTACGACGCTTCCAAATCGGCACTCATAAACATGACTAAAAATTTGAGTGTAGCCATGACCCCTGTACGCGTGAATGCGATCGCACCTGGATGGATAGATACACCATCGACAAAAGATATGGAACCAAAATTCAAAAAAAGAGCCCAAAATAGTAATATCATACATCGATTCGCAACACCTGAAGAAATCGCCAAAACAGTATATTTTGTAGCAAACGACGCCACGTACATGACAGGATCGACGATCATTTTAGACGGAGGTAATTATTATGGAAACGAAAAAGATAATTAAAGAAGCGGAAAAAGCTCTCAAAAAAGAAATATCCGCAATAGACGAACTGATATATGAAAACAGCCGAAAAGTATTAAACGCTTTTCACGAAGTCGGCATAAGCGAAATTCACTTTGGCACGACGACGGGATATGGATATGGAGACATCGGACGAGAAGCCATTGAAAAAGTGTTCGCACGAGTTTTAGACGCCGAAAGTGCCCTCGTTCGCAATCAGTTCATCTCGGGTTCACACGCATTGACAGTGGCCTTCTTTGCCTTTTTGAGGCCAGGAGATACGATGATCTCGATCACAGGAGAACCTTACGACACATTGCACGAAGTGATCGGAATAAAAGATAATCCTAGTTCGCTAAAATCATACGGCATATCCTACGAATGCATAGATCTAAAAGATGACGACTTCGACGATGAGAGCGTCATCGATACCTTAAAAGAAAAAAAATATAGATTAGTTCACATTCAAAGATCGCGAGGATATTCGAACAGGAAAAGTCTCACGATAGATAAAGTCGAGCGCATAGTAAAGAAAATCGCTCAAATATCTCCAAACTCCATCATCATGGTCGACAACTGCTATTGTGAATTTGTCGAAGAAAAGACTCCACTTACAGTAGGCGCACATATCATAGTAGGATCTCTCATAAAGAACCTAGGTGGAGGTATCGCCCCCAATGGAGCCTACATAGCAGGTCGAAAAGATCTCGTCGAACTAGCCGCCGAACGACTGACCTTGCCAGGCGAAGGAAGTGAAGTAGGTCCTACTCTCGGCATAAACAAAGACTTTTTGAGAGGATTATACATGGCACCAAGTGCCGTCGGTGCAAGTTTAAAACTATCTTTTCTCTCGTCGTACATACTAGAACAACTCGGTTATCGAGTATCTCCTCGCTACGACGAACCACATGCGGACATCGTTCTAATGATCGAATTCAACTCGCCAGACAAATTGATCTCTTTCACACAAGGTATTCAATCCGGCTCAGCCATAGACGCCTTCGCCACGCCCGAACCGACCGAAATGCCCGGATACGATGATCACATCATCATGGCTTCGGGAAGTTTCATTCAAGGCTCGTCGATCGAAATAAGTTGCGATGGTCCTTTGAGACCACCGTATAATGCTTACTTACAAGGAAGTCTCACCTATGAGTATGCCAAATTGGCTCTCGAAAAGGCCCTTGCAAAATTGGAGGATTAAATGCTTTTAAATGGAAAAGAATACGATATAGGTACTCTCGTCAAAAACTTGGATACAGCATCAAACTCGTTCGTCAAAGTAGGGAATTTGATGCTCACCAAAAGAGAAGTGAATATTTTGAAAAGAAACTTTATAAAATACGAATGTGCTTCTTCGCTCAGCGATCTTCGTATCAAAATAGAGGAGGTCATGAAAGATGAAAGTTTGGACGAGGACTATTCTTACGAGCTAGAATCGGTCCTAGACAGCATTACTGAAAGAGATTACTACGATTATAGATCTCACGATCGTCGGCAAAAAGACTAGAATCGCCCTGTCAAAATGTAAAATTCGAGCATCGAGATGTCAATTCGGTGCTTTTGTTTTGTCCAAAACGCGTAAAAGAAATGATATAGAAGTCTTTAAATATCTAGGTTTATATATACTTTGCTTCGAAAAGTATCCACAGTTTTGAAAGAACTTCGTGTAAACGTTTCTTCTTTTTCGACATCACGTATACACTTTTCCACAAGCGATTAGACAAATCATTGGACGCATTTTGACTGTGGAAAACTATAAACTTTTCCACAGGCGAAATTTATCTACCTTTTTAAAAGGGTTTGCGTATTTCCAACATTGTCAAATATCCTATAAAAATGACCATTCGATGTGTAAAGTATATTTCTTTCAAAGAAAAAAGAGCCATTCGGCGCTTTATCTAACTAAAAAGTATTCTTTATACCAAAGTAAGAAAGAATAGATCGTATAAACTTTTCTATGTGTCTCTCGAACTCCATTGTGATGATCATCTAACAGCTTCATGATCTCATCTTGCTTGAAAAATTCGGCAACATAATCCTGTTCGAACTCCTCTTTTATCATTTTGTAATATTTATCTTCTTTCAAATAATCTTTAAAAGGAACTAGAAAACCGAGTTTTCTTCTTTCGAACCACTCTTTAGGGATCGTCGAACTAGCGGCTTGTCTCAATGCATACTTTCCTATGCCATCCCTGAGTTTATCCGTCATTTTCAACTTTGTTGCCAATTTCAAGACTTCTTTATCCAAATATGGAACTCTCAACTCTAAAGAATGAGCCATCGTCATCTTGTCGGCTTTCAACAAAATGTCATTAGGAAGCCACAAGAACATGTCGACGAACTGCATCTTCGAAATATCGTCCAAGCCTTTCGCACGATCGAAGTAAGGCTTCGTTATTTCCTTCGAGTCGGGACCACACATATATTCAGTAGTGAGGACACTTCCTACTTCCTTCGCGTCGAATATCATCGCTTGACCTATGTAAGATTCCTCTAGATTCTTCTTTCCTCTAATCAAGAAATGCTTTCCCTTAAAATTGGAAAGCAATTCGGCTACTTTGCCATTCAAAACTCTAAGAAACTTTGGTAGGCGTCTATACATCCTTATATATGGACTATAGTTGTACGTGTCGTACCCTCCGAAAAGTTCGTCGGCACCTTCGCCCGATAGAACTACTGTGACATCTTTCTTTGCCATCTCACTCAAGTAGAATAGGGGAACCGAAGAAAGGTTGGCATGAGGTTCATCGGAATAATATTGAACTTTTGGCAATGCTTCGAAGAATTCCTCGGAAGTGATCGTCTTTTTGGTATTCCTTATACCCAAAGATTCACTCAACACCTTCGCCCTGTCCGTCTCATCGAATCCATCGTGATCGAAGCCGACCGTAAAAGTATCGTCTGGTTTCAACAAAGATACTATATAAGAAGAATCGATGCCCGAACTCAAAAATGAACCTACCTTGACGTCGCTTATCTTGTGATATTCGACCGAAGAAGCGATAGTTTTCTCGATGTCGTCCAAGCGAACTCCTCCTTCGCCACTGAAATCTATGTCGAAATACTCTACAGGAGTGATCTTTTCTTTTTGATCAACACTATACTTGATATAATGTCTAGGTTCTAATTTGTAAACACCCTTGAAAAACGTCTCATTTAGGGGATTGTACTGAAAAGTCATGAATGGCTTCAAAGCATCTTTGTTTATTTCACGTACAAAATCTGGATTGTCCAAAAAGGCTTTTATCTCGCTCGCGAACATGAAAGTATCGTTCATATGAGCATAGTAAAGTGGCTTTATGCCGAATATATCTCGGGCGATGAATATTTCCTTCCCTACGATATCCCAAATGACGAAGGCGAACATACCACGAAGTTTTTGAAGTATTTCGGGTCCAAACTCTTCATAACCATGCAAAACGACCTCGGTGTCGCTGTTCGTCTTGAAAACGTGTCCTTTTTCTTTGAGATCTTCTCTCAACTCTTCGAAATTGTAAATTTCTCCATTGAACATGATCACTTTCGTCTCATCTTCATTATAAATAGGTTGATCTCCACTTTTCAAATCGATTATCGAAAGTCTTCTAAATCCCATATGTAGCACATCATCCATGTAATAACCACAAGAATCTGGCCCTCGATGTATTATTCTTCTATTCATACCCTCGATGACAGCTTTATTTTTTTCTTTATTATTTATATATCCTACAAATCCACACATAATGTTTTGTCCTTTCAAATTATTATCATTGTATCAAATTTTTGACGAAAAGTCTTTAGTTTCATATAAAAAATGTTAGATTATTACAAATTTCAATCAGCAAAATGATGATGTAATAATTGAATATCCATCCTTCGTTTTTTTATATTTTGCACCTACAAGGTTTAATTCAGTATAACCGGCTAGATTTCAAATCGATTAATAAATTTCTTGAAAAACAATATTTTTAGTCATTATTTTATCCTAGAAATTAAAAATAGAAGAAATTAATCCTCTATTAAAATATGTAATATAAAAGAAAATATAGGGTTCCATCAATAAAGACAGTGCCCATGCAAAAATGTAAAACTTTTTTTCTTGCATAACCATCCCATCAAATAACAATAATCATGTCAAACTATCTTATTCAAAACACATACTCTCCATTGCCTTTTTATTATTTATGCACCAATAAAGTGATTTCGAGCCCTCGTTTACAAAAAAATGAAATTTTTTGACAAATGTCACTTACCTGTCACTTTACTTCGAATATAATGGTGGTGTATTAAGAAAGGAGAAGTTTTCTATGGAAATATTGAGAGTAGAAAATTTGACTAAAATATATGGAAAGGGAACTACCAAAGTCGTCGCTTTAGATGGCGTTTCCTTCACTGTTAATAAAGGAGAATTCATCGCGATCGTCGGGGCATCGGGCTCGGGAAAATCGACACTTCTTCACCTAATCGGAGGAGTCGATCGTCCTACAAGTGGCAAGGTGTTCATAGATGGAAAAGATATAACCAAATTCGATGACGAAAAATTGGCCATCTTCAGACGTCGCCAAGTAGGGCTCATCTACCAGTTTTACAATCTCATCCCAATTTTGAATGTCGAAGAGAACATCACATTGCCCTTGAATTTGGACAATAGAAAAGTCGACGAGAAAAAACTGAACGAGCTCATCGAAACATTGGGTCTCACGTCCCGCCGAAAACATTTACCTAACGAATTGTCGGGAGGACAACAACAAAGGACGTCGATCGGAAGAGCCCTCATCACCTCACCCGCTATAATCTTGGCCGATGAACCGACCGGTAACCTAGATTCCAAATCTTCGGACGAAATTGTCGAACTTTTGAAAAAATCCAATCGCGACCTCAAACAAACTATCATAATGATCACGCACAACATGGAAATTGCCAAATGTGCTGACCGGATCATCACTATCGAAGATGGTCGAATCGAGGATGTGAAATAAATGAAAATCATCGATAAATTGGCTATTAAAAATTTAAAACTCAACAAAAAGAGAACATTGGGAACCATCATAGGCATAATTTTGTCGATCGCTCTCATCACCGCGGTCGCTGGCATGTTCACGAGCCTTCGAGCAACCTTAATTGCCAATGCCACCGAAGAGACAGGTTACTATCACTATTCTATGGAAGGACTTGACGAAGAAACGTTGAAAATCGTCGAAGCAAATAGACAAGTCGAAAGCATCATGAAAAATTACTATTTAGGCATTGCCAAAATAGAAATAAACGACTTAAAAAACACTTTTATGACTGTGAGATCGAGCGATAATTTTGACGACTTTCCTTACGTTATATTGAAAGGACGTAAACCTGAGAATGCTCACGAAATCGTCGTTCCCGAGATGTTCCTCAAAGAAACGAACTTGTCGATTGGAGACACCATCGAACTCGACTTAGGTGTGCGAATGACTAATGATGGCTTTGAACTCGACCTATCGAATCCTGCGAATCCCGAAGAGACGGGAGAATATATTGCCAACTCGGTACATAAGACGTACAAAATAACTGGAATATACAAATCGCCAGGAAACAGGATTTACTATAGCAACAATGGAAATCCTACGACCTTTTATGCAGGAATAACCGTAGGAGATGAATCTAAATCGATAGATACATATGTCATTCTCAAAGATCTCCATAAAAGAGAGACATTCGTAAATAGTCTCTACGCTACAGGTAAATTTAGGTCGCCGGATAATTACGACCCCAACATATACGCGGTCCATTCAAATAATGAACTACTAAGATGGGAAGTGTTCGCCTTCTCAGATCAAACAACCCAAATGCTCTACACACTATTTGGAACAGTCATCGCCATCATACTTTTCACGAGCATATTTTGTATAAGGAATTCCTTTGCCATATCGACGACCGAAAAATCTAAGATGCTTGGCATGCTCGCGAGTATAGGTGCCACCAAGAGTCAAATCAAAAAGAGTGTTTTAAAAGAAGCCTTTGTACAAGGATTAATCGGCATACCTCTCGGCATCGCGTCGGGAACTTTGGCCACATTTGTACTCGTCGAAGTGGTCAACTTGATTTTGAAAGATGCCGTTTTGTCCTTCGGTTCTCACCTCGTTTTCAGTATTTCCATACCTGTGTGCATTTTGGCCATAGCACTTGGAATCTTGACTATTTACTTTTCTGCTATATCTTCGGCCATCAAGGCGAGTCGCATAAGTCCGATCGACAACATTCGAAATGCTAAAGATGTCACTTTGACTGCCAAAAATATGAAAACTCCTAAGATCATTAATCGAGTTTTCAAGACAGGTGGAACTATTGCATTCAAAAATCTACGACGCAGCAAGAAAAAATATAGAACCACTGTCATATCCTTGACTGTGAGTATCTTCGTCTTCATTTCGATGAACACTTTTCTACATGAAACATTCGGATTGACCAATAAATATTATGGCGAACTCGAATACGACCTCATATTGAGTGGAACCGAACAGTTCACAAATGATGACATCGAAAAAGTAAAAAATTCTTCCGATGTCGATGATATCCATGTTTTATATGATTTGAATAACTATGTCGCGATCGCAGATTTGAACAAAATAGACGATGCAGAGAGTACAAGCCTTCAATGTGATAAATATGATGAAACGACAGGAACATGTATAGGGAAGTATTTTATGAGTTTATATTTAGTGGCTTTGGATGATGATACATTCCAAGAATATGTGAGCAAACTCGGACTCGATTATGAATCTATAAAGAAAAAAGGTATCTTGTCGGATATGGTCGATATGCTCGACTCCAAAGGCAACTTCTATCAAAAACGACGTTACAATTACGAAAAAGGTCAAAAAATCGAAGGAACACTCGCAAATGCTCCATTCGAATTAGAAATAGGAGAAGTCACCGATGTAAAACCTTATGGACTAGAAAAATACCATTTTTGGGGTGGTTTCCTCATAGTCGATAAAGACTACTTCGAAGAACTGGCATTTAAACCTTTTAGAATACCGATCAATACTTCAAAACCTGATAAACTGGAAACCGAATTCGCGAAAAATTTCAAAGGAATCCACATCGAAAATATCGCCCGAAGTAATCGCGAAAATAGGGCAATGAATATAATCGTCAGCATCTTCATGTACGGTTTCATCGCCGTGATCAGTCTGATCGGAGTCACTACGATATTCAATACTATAACTTCGAACATGGAACTGAGAAGCAAAGAATTTGCCATGTTGAAAAGTATCGGAATGACCAAAAAAGAATTTTCGCACATGATAAATTTAGAAACACTTTTTTACAGCCTTAAATCGCTTCTTTGGGGAATTTCACTTGGACTTGCCACATCATATCTAATATATAAAATATTCAGCGCGAAAAATAAAGTCGCATATACATTGCCCCTTGAAGCAGTAATCATCTCTACGATATTCGTCTTCATTCTCGTCTTCATAATAATGCATTTCTCCATAAGCAAAATCGACAAACAAAATACGATAGAGACGATCAGAAAAGAAAACATATAAAAGAGCGTATGCTCTTTTTGCATTTACACCATTTTATACTGGTGCTATAATACTTTTGGAGGATTTATTTATGTTAAAAGTTGAAAACGTAAAAAAGAAATTTATAAAACTCGACGAGAAAAAAAAGAAGCACGAGTTTTGGGCCGATAAAGATATATCCCTCGAAGCAAAAGAAGGTGAAATAGTCGGTATCTTAGGTCCAAACGGTGCCGGTAAAACGACACTTTTGAGGATGATCGGTGGAATACTCGAGCCGACCGAAGGAACCGTCAAATTTGACGATATCAGCTATGCCGAAGATGAGATCACAATCAAGAAAAATTTGGCATACCTCTCGGGCAATACTAAGATCTATCAAAATCTCACTTCGTACGAACTTTTGAACATGTGCTGTGAATTTTATGGTGTCGATAAAGACACTGCTCAAAAGAGAATCGAAAAGATCGCCAAAAAACTTAAAATGGAAAGCTTTCTTTATAACAAAATAGAAAAATTATCGACAGGTCAAACTCAACGAGTGAACATTGCTCGTTGCTTAGTACACGACCCGAAATACTACATCTTAGATGAAGCGACAAGTGGACTAGATATCATCTCTAGTCAAGTCATTCTAGATTTCATCAAAGAGGAACGCGATAAAGGAAAGACGATCCTATATTCGACTCACTACATGGAAGAGGCCGAAAATATATGCGACAAAGTGCTTCTCATACACAAAGGAGAAGTCATATGTACGGGTACGCCTTCTGAAATATTGAAGAAAACTTCGACGACGAACTTGCGAGATGCATTCTTCGCACTCATTGGAGGTAATGACGATGAAAAATAATGTAAAACATATGTTGAAAAAAGAACTAAAAGAGATGTTTAGAGACAAAAAATCTCTTTCCATGATGCTCATCATCCCGATCATGATCCCACTTTTGATCATCGGAATGTCGGCACTTTTCGAAATGCAAACTAACAAACCTCAAGAAGACTACAACAAAGTAGGTTTTACCTACGAACTGAGTGAGACGGAAAAGACTATTCTCGAAAATGTTGGAATAGATTATGAAGAAAACACTGTCGAAAAACTCGAAGAGGGCGTCCAAAATGGCGATGTGAACATGTACGTGACCAAAGAAGATGCGAATTACATTTTCCATTCGAGAAGAGACGACAAGAGTTCGTATACGGAGAGACTCGTCTCGACTTACTTCGAATCATACAAGCAGTATCTCCAAACAGCTTATTTGAACAATCACGATATGCCAGCCGAAGATATTTTGAACATAATCACTTATGGTTATGCCCCTACAGACGCCGACGATGGAACTAGTGAATACTTTGCCAACTACATCACAACTTATGCTTTCTTGTTCATCATCATGGCCATAACAGTCTCGGCGACATATCCGGCGACAGACGCAACAGCAGGAGAGAAAGAACGTGGCACACTCGAAACACTTTTGACTTTCCCAATCAAAAGTAAAGATATCATACTTGGAAAATTCCTCAGTGTTTCTATTTCATCTATCATCACGGGACTACTGAGTTTGATACTCATGGTCACCTCTTTAGTCGTCGCGAATGGCATGTTTACAATATACGAAGAAGTTTCCTTGATGCCTTCAATTACTAGTCTCGCCTTTGCACTCGTCGTCATCATCGCATATTCATGCTTGATAAGTGGCTTGTGTATCTCGATTGCATCAAAGGCAAAGACATTCAAAGAAGCCCAAAGCGCTTTGACACCACTCACTTTCATCTCGTTTTTCCCTAGCATGATCGCATTCATGATCGAAATAAAGTCTAGTGCTTTATTATCCATGGTTCCATTCTTGAATTTCACACTTCTTTTCACGGATATAACGAATGGAGAAGTTGATATTCTAAATATAGTACTGATGATCGCATCGACAATTATCTTCATAGCAGTCATGTTATCGATGATCATCAAACAATATAAATCCGAAAATGTATTGTTCACAAACTGATGTACAGGTGATATTTTTATGAAAATACTCTTAATCGAAGATAACCCTTCCATCGTGAAGGGTCTCGTCTTCTCATTAGAAAATGCAGGATACGATGTTCTAGAAGCATCCAATGTGGCCGACGCCAAGGCCCTTTTGAATACAACTTCGATCGACCTTTGTATAGTCGATATAACTTTGCCAGATGGCGATGGGGTTAGTCTTTATGAGGATAACATCAAAGAAAGAGACATCATGACGATTTTCCTGACTGCCAAAGATGACGAAGAAACAGTAGTAAAATGCCTGACTTTAGGCGCGGAAGACTACATCACCAAACCTTTCCGAGCCAAAGAACTACTCGTGAGAATCGAAAAAATCTTCATGCGAAAAAACAAGAACACGATCGTAAGTGTCGCCGATTTAACGTTCGACATGGACAAGATGGTCGTCTACAAACGAGGGGACATAGTCGAATTGACGAGCTTAGAACTTAAGATACTTCATCTATTGTTCTTGAATTTGAACAAAGTCGTTCGACGAGATACGATCATCGAAAAAATATGGGAATGGACCGGAAACGACATCGAAGATAATACCGTTACTGTCTACCTAAAACGCATACGCGAAAAAATAGGGAACGACCTCATAATAACTATCAAGGGAATAGGATACAGGATTGATGCCGATGAAAAATGCCATTGATTTTAAAAAGTATTTGCTTTTGAGTATGCTCGCAATTCTTTTGCTCACAGGATCGTTCGTACTCTACGACAAGTACCAATTCGAATCTTACCAAAAAATATATAACAAACAAATAGACATCATTCTATACGATATAACACAAAAGTATCCCGAGCTAGATGAGACGGATATCTTCGAACTCTTGAAAGAAGATGCACCACCTGAGCGAAGTGTTCTAGCTAAATACGGAATAGATATCTCGACGACCCCAGCCATCGTAAAAATGCAAGCCCTTCGTCGAAGAAACTTCCTGATAGGCATGTGCCTTTTTATAAGTTCACTATTACTTGTCGCCGGCATTTACATTTTATATATACATCATAGACGTAAAAAGATACTAGGCATCATAGAACTAATCGAAAGAATAAACGCCAAGGATTATTCTATAGATATAGGATATTCGACCGAAGATGAACTTTCCATCTTGAAAACGGAACTTTACAAGACGACGATCACTTTGAAAGAAGCAGCTGAAAACTCGCTAGAAGACAAACGCCGACTGAAGTCATCGCTCTCGGACATTTCTCACCAACTGAAAACACCGCTCACATCTATAATGATCGCTCTCGACAATTTAGACGAAACAGAAAATATCGACGAGAAAACAAGACATTTATTTCTACAAACTATTCAAAAAGAGACGACGAAAATCGACTTCTTTGTCAAGTCCCTTTTGAAGTTGTCCAAACTCGACACGAACACGGTGACGTTCATAAAAACCGAAACATCGATCGAGAAATTGCTCACCAAAAGTTTGGAAAATGTCTCTCTTTTGGCAGATCTCAAAGATGTCGAAATGGAAGTACGCGGTAAAACGTCGCTTCCAATCACATGCGACTTCGCTTGGCAAATCGAAGCCATCACGAACATTTTAAAAAATGCGATCGAACATTCCATCAAAAAGTCATCGATCATCGTAACAATCGAAGAAAACAAAATATACAGTTCTCTTTCTATAAAAAATGAAGGAACTATCGACAAAACCGATCTTCCACACATATTCGAACGATTCTATCGTGGCAAAAACGCCTCGCCCGACAGTGTAGGCATAGGTCTTTCTCTTGCCAAGACCATAATAACTAAAGAGGGCGGCTCTTTAGAAGTCGAATCAAATGAGAAAAATGGAACAACATTTACTATAAAGTATTATCACAAATGACTCAAAACAAAAACTTCACCGTAAAAAGTGAATTTTTTTTTGTGAAAAATTGTTGACAATTCATTCGTCACATTGTATTATTGTATTATTCAAGTGATACAACGAGGTGTTCGTATGAAATTCGATTTTGACAATGTCAGACCCATCTATCTCCAATTAGTAGAACAGCTAGAAAGATACATAGTCTCGGGAAATCTCAAACCCGGCGACAAATTACCATCCGTTCGAGAACTAGCCATATCTTCGAAGACGAACCCGAACACTGTTCAAAAAGCATTGACTGAACTAGAAAACTTGGGACTCATCTATACCGAAAGAACGAATGGAAAATACGTGAGTACCGATGAGACGTCGATCCAAAAACACGGAGAAAAATATGCGAAAGTACTCACCGAAAAGTATTTAGATGACATGACCAAACTAGGATTCACAATAGAACAGGCTAAAGATTACCTGAATAAATTTGGAGGAATAAAATGAAAGAAATAGTAAAATGTAAAAACTTATCAAAATCCTTCGGTGAAAAACGAGTATTAGAAAACATCGAACTCAATATCCAACGAGGAAAGATAATCGGGTTGCTCGGCAAAAATGGCATGGGAAAATCCACCTTGATAAAATTGATAGTCGGATTGCTCACACCGAACTCGGGTGAAATTACGGTCGACGGCAAAAAAATAGGGGTAGAATCCAAAAAGAAAATATCTTATTTACCTGAACGAACATATTTAGATAAGACGATGAAAATCGAAGAAACGATCGAGTTCTTCGATGAGTTCTATGACAATTTCGATAAAGACAAGGCGTTCAAGCTGCTAAAAGATTTGAACCTCGATAGAAACACTCGAATATCTAAGATGAGTAAAGGTATGCAAGAAAAGTTGCAACTCATTCTCGTGATGAGTAGGGAAGCGGATCTCTACATATTAGATGAGCCACTTGGAGGAGTAGATCCTGCTACTCGCGACTACATATTGGATACGATTCTATCTAACTTCGGCAAAGACTCGAGTGTCTTGATCTCGACACATCTCATCGCCGACATAGAAAGAATTTTAGACGAAGTGATCTTCATCGAAAATGGAAAAATAGTACTCACTTCGGACACCGACACACTGCGGGAAGAGAAAAACGCATCCATAGATGAAATTTTTAGGGAGATGTTCAAATGTTAAATAAATTACTCAAATACGATTTAAAATACGTATACAAAACTTTGATAGTATTTTACATACTCGATTTTGTATTCGCACTTCTTACGAGAGGAATAAGACTTTTCGAAAATAGTTCGCTCATGCAATTCGTTGCCTTCATAATGAACATTGTCACCATCGTCTCATTCATCGCGACCATCATCATAAACATTATGAAATTGTGGAGCCGCTTCGTAAACAACATTTATAAAGATGAATCTTATCTAACTCATACGTTGCCAGTCACCGAGAAAGACATCTACATTTCTAAATTCCTATCGAGCATTTTGACAATCACTACAAGTGTAATCGCCATCATATTGAGTTTGTTCATCATCTATTATTCGCAAGATTTTATCGAGTTTCTAAAAACGAGTTTGGATGGCCTTGCAAACGCCTACGATAGTACAGTGATAAGTATAATAATCGTCTTGTTTGTAGTCTTCCTTTTAGAACTTATCTCGGTCGTCGTAGAGGGTTATACGGGTATTCTTTTAGGACATCGAAGTGGCGACCATAAAATGATCAAGTCGATCGTGATAGGCTTCCTGTTCTTCATGGGTTCTTCGATTCTAATAATCGCAGTCATTCTATTGGCTGGACTGTTTGTAAAAGACATCATGGACTTATTCGTAACGCTAGCACCTCCAAATGTAAAAACTATTAAAAATTTGCTCTTGGTAGCTATAGTCATCTATTCGCTCGCGATCACATTCTATTTTATATTCGATATACACATCTTGAAAAAAGGTGTAAATGTAGACTGATGAGTTGTTCTATTCGAACGACTCTTTTAATTTTGCATCTTGACAATTGTTATGTACTGTTATATACTGTATATGTCGAAGGGAGAAGTGTCATGAAACTCATAATCAGTAACAGCAGCCCTGTGCCTATATACGAACAAATAAAAACCTCGCTCGTAGAACAAATCATCGATGGAACATTGGAAGAAAATGAACCGCTTCCATCGATAAGGAACCTAGCTCAAGATATAAGGGTGAGCGTACTGACTGTCAAAAAGGCTTACGACGAACTCGAACGAGACGGTTATATCGTATCCATTCAAGGTAAAGGCACTTTTGTCGCGACGAAAAATTTGACATTGATCAAAGAAAAAGCTCAAAAAGACATCGAATCTCACTTAGAAACAGCCGTCGAATTGGCCAAGAAATTCGAAATAGACAAAGAAACCATGATCGAATTGATCGATCTATACTTCGAGGAGGATTTATGAACTATATCATAGAAATTGAAAATTTAGTAAAGAAATACGACGCATTCACTTTAGGAGAACTCAACTTGAAAATTCCGAAAGGTGAAATAGTCGGTTTAATCGGAGAGAATGGAGCAGGAAAGACGACCTTGATAAAGGCTCTTTTGGGTATCATAAAGCCCACCCGAGGTCGTATAAAACTATTCAATAACTACGTCGAACAAGAAGCCGACAATACGGATATAGGTGTAGTACTCGATAATATGTTTTTCCCGGAATTGCTGACTGTCAAAGACATCGACTCCATCATGAAAGACATATATCCCACTTGGGATTGTAAGCTGTACGATGAACAACTCTCAAAATTCGGCATACCCATGGATAAACCATTGAAAAAGCTATCTAAGGGCATGCGAAAGAAAGTTGAAATTGTCACCGCATTAGCTCATCATCCAAAACTACTCATCCTAGACGAACCGACTTCCGGTTTGGACCCTGTCGTCAGAAGTGAAGTTCTAGACATCTTTCTAGATTTCATTCAAGACGAAGAACACACCATTTTGATGTCTACACACATAACAAGTGATCTCGAACATATAGCAGATCGAATCGTCTTCATTGAAAATGGAAAAGTCTCTATGAACGATGCCAAAGACGAAATACTCGATAACTATGGAATTTTAAAATGCGACTTGGAAGACTTTGGTCAAATCGACGAGAAAGACATGATCGCTTATAAGAAAAATAGATACAACTACGACATTCTCGTCGATCATCGCGAAGATAAGAAAAAAAAATACAAAAAGTTTTGCATAGATAAAATAACATTAGAAGATCTCATGCTGTTGATGATAAAGGGGGAAAGAAGATGAAAGGTTTGATCAAAAAAGATTTTCTTATATTGAAAAGAAGCTCCAAAATGATTTTATTTTTATTAGTCATTTACTTCATATGCAGTATCGATGCGAATGGAATGGAATCTTCTATCCTCCCGTTCATGATGGCGGTGCTTTGCAATTCGACATTCAGTTATGACGAATATAACAAATGGGATCCTTATGCGATGACCCTGCCAGGTAAGAAAAACACAGTGATAGCCGCGAAATATGCGATGACTCTAGTCGTCATGATGATAGCTTTCGTTTTTACAGTAGTCATATCGTACATCATGGGAACTGTTCGAGGTGATTATTCGTTGGGCATTTCTTTCCAAGATGGACTTTTGGGTGTATCGCTTGGGATTCTCGCCATAGCTATAATTTTCCCGCTCATCATAAAATTCGGTCTTGAAAAAGGAAGAATAGCTATAATGATAGGATCCATCGGGCTAGCGGCTTTCTTCATGATAGTCGGCTCCATTATAGAAGTCCCCAAAAACGTTGCCGGTTTTCTTGAAGTATATTTAGTATACTTGTTACCACTTCTAGCCATGACACTTCTCATCGGATCCTACTTTCTCTCGACAAAAATATACTCGAAGAAGGAATTTTAAAAGACCGAGCATTGTCAAAAAATCGTACTTATATGAGTCGATTTTTTTGGTTATATACACATTTAGAAAAATATTTTTTTGGCAATAAGACTTCACAAAAGTGAAAAGCAACCAATAAGTTACAAATTTCAACTCATAATTGGTAGACCGCACTCGGGTAGAAGTTATAAAATGATGCTGTATTGAGCGACAAGAAACACTTAAAAATTCTTGCATGCAATACTCATGGGCGATATAATAAAAACGAATGACGATCGACACATAAAACTCTTGTCAATCGAAGTGCGTTCATCGATATAGAATAGAAAGGATCTTCTAATAGAGGTAAATCATATGAAAAAAAGTACGATAAACAACATTATAAAATATTCTATCTTCGTCTTACTAGTCGGAGTTACCCTGTATGTAGTTTTTCAAAAAAACGACTTTGGCAATTTTCTTGCTAATTTGAAAGGAGCCAACTATTGGTTCATATTACTAGGAATCTTATGCATGGTCGTCTTCTTAGGAGCAGAAGCCTCTAACATCAGGTTGATATTGAAGAATCTAGGACACAAATTGACATTTTTACAGTCCTTCCGTTATTCGTTAGTAGGATTCTTCTTCAGTTCGATCACACCTTCATCTACAGGAGGCCAACCTGCCCAAATATATTTCATGAACAAAGACGGAATACCGATCGCACATTCTACTTTGGCTTTGTTAGTAGAACTCATGGGTTATCAGTTTGCCACCGGATTTTTGGCGATCATCGGTTTTATCTTGAACTTCAAAATGATAGTTTTCGATCTCGGCAAAATCAAGTTTTTGATATTTCTCGGATTGACTATAAATTTGATAATCTTATCTGGACTCATCGTGATGATTTTCTCCAAAAGAATCGCCATCAAAATTGTAGAAGGTTTGACCAAAATACTCAAATTTTTCCACTATGCAAAAGTAGAAGCATTCGAAAAATCTTTTTTGTCACAAATAGACGAATATCATAAATGCAGCTTGTATTTGAAAGAAAACAAAATAATATTATTGAAAGCTATTTTGACAAACATCATTCAACTGACCGCTTATCACGCGATTCCTTACTGTGTATACTTAGCTTTCGGTTTGACAGGAGAAAGTGCTATCACGATCATATTGATGGAAGCAGTTCTATATGTAGCAGTAGCCTCCCTTCCATTCCCGGGCTCAGTAGGTATAAGTGAAGGCACATTCATGATAATGTTCAAGACATTCTTCTCGAGCACATTATTGGGAAGTGCCATGATTATATCTAGAGGAATCAGTTTCTACTTCTTCGTACTTTTGAGTGCTGTAGGAGTCATATGGAGCTTTTTCAAAAGTAGGAAAAAGAGTATTCCAAATACATAAAACTCCAATCGGAGTTTTTTTGATAGAAAAATGCACTTTAACCGCCAACCTTGACAAAAGTACAAAAAAAATATAAAATACTCGCATAGAAAAAGGGGTGATTATCGTGAAATTTGATTCGACACTTTATTTGAGCAATTTTTTAATAGAAAACACTAGTTGGTCGCCAAAGATTCTAGAAAATTGTATGAAAATTCTCAACGGTTTTGTAGTAATTCCAAATTCTCTCGTATACGACGACAACACGGGAACTATATCACTAAAAGCAAAAATTCCAAATAGCCAATTTTGTCCAAGTGAAATATCGATAAATGATAGCTCGGGAATAGATATATACGGTGTAATAGCAGATTATCCCAAAACGGCACTACATTTGAATATTTCTATTGACTCCTTTCGTTCGAGATCGGTGTTACTCATCCACGATGAAACTCCGTCCGCAGGAATCTATTACCACCAATCTACAATTTTTGATAAAAATATACCTGTCGAAGAAAAACTGACATTTTATGATAAATATGCTCTGCAGGCCATACGCAATTATACAACTCGAATCGGTTCTACACTTGAAGAGACGATTAAAACCACATCCGAAAAATTGTATCAAATAGGTCTAGTCCCGGATAAAGAAATATCAAAAAAGACCAAATTTGAAAATCTAGATGAAAGAGTAAAAGCTATGAACCTAGCGATAAGATCTTTGAGCAAAGACACAGTGACTCGATATATCGACGAAGTTCGCATAGAACCTCAAGAAATTTACGATCCCATATCAATATGAACTTACATTCTACAAAAAGTGTGAGTTTTTTTATCGATAAAATATAGCCATTTGACAACTTCCGTGTTATAATTTATTCATAATACGGACAAGGAGAATTTTTATGCGACAATTACAATATACTAACCAGTTTTTTGATATTTTGGAATCGGCAAAATCTCTACCTAAAGATACCGTTAAAAAAGCTCTAAATATTTTGGACATCAAAAATCAATATTTATCAGCTGAAAGTGGTAACAACATGAGATTAGCTCATCATGTCGAAGAATATATAAACGATTTCGAATTTGTCAACATGGAAAAACGTTTGATTAGACAATTACAACAATTAGGGGAGAACTTAGTAAATATCGCTCGTCGTATGCAATCAGAGTTAGCCGCCACTGGAGAGATAAACATAACTCACTATGTTGGAGAAATGTTAAATTTCATCAAAGCACAAAAAATTTATTCGTTCGATTTAGATGTCGATTTTAGAAGATTAGCCACTCGAGCTTCTTCTAGATACGATATTCCATATGATATGCTATATATGTTTTTTAAAGGCAAAACAAATTCGATAAATTCGATGCTAATATCAGAAAATGGCAAAGTTTTGGATTCTTTATCGAAAATTGTTTCATCATTGATAAACGAATTAAAAGAAAATGTAGAGAAAAAAGTCGCTGAGGAGACTATCACAGTTTTAATCGACTCAACTGGCAACCGCTACATTGATAAAGAAAATGCACAAAAACTAAGTTGGCCATGCCCAGATGACTACCTTTGGCTGACTATAGAGCAATATAAAGCCATAGAAGAAACTCATACTGTAAAAATAGAAAATTTCAAAAAACCTAATGAAACAGCGATGACTGAAAAGGATAAAAATGATAATCCTCCACTAGATTTATTAACTTTGGATATATTCACCGACGGTACGAAGAAGTATATCACATGGACTGTTGCTATAAAATTGGGCCTAGTGACCTCTGCCGATCAGCCATCACAATACTTCTGCTTGACTGACGAAATGTACGAGAGTATAAAAACCAAGTACTTTATAGACATTATATCTCTACCCAAAAAAGAACAAAGAGTGACACCTCCAAAACCAATTTCGGATGAAAATCCACGCCCAGTCGTGATGTTGTATGTGTCACAAGAAAATGACATTTATTTGAATGTACCTTTCAAGGGAGATAAAATAGATGTAGAAAATATTGATAGTCCACTCGAACTAGATAAACTAGCTGATGTTTTATCGGAAGCAGGTATTTGCTTTATAAAATTCGATGGACAAGGACAAATGTCTACTGCAAAAAAAGACGAAATGTCACCTGTATTGGACAGCAAATTTGAAAAAATATGTACAGTGACTTTAGTATCAAATACGAACGGAATAGAATACTACAACATTTCATATGTCCTCAAGGACGGTAGTCTCTCTACAGCACCTATAATTTGAAACACAATTTTTGTGTTTTTCTTTTAAATAAAAGTTGTGTTAAACAAAATGACTGAAAAAAGCAGAAGTATGATATAATATAAATGCCAAACGGAATATAGAAAGGAGATATCCTTAATCAGTTAGTCTATCTATATTTTGTTTGGCGATAAAATTAATGATTTAGACTAACTGATTAAGGGTATTTTTTTATGAAAATAGAAGAATTAGTAAAAGATTTTAGACCCAGTTACAATTATTGAATTTAAAAATTATTTAAACGAAAATATAAAAGATTTATGTTCTACAAAAAATTCTAATTCAAAAGTAATCTCAAAATATAAGAATGAAACTGTATATTGTAAAAAATGCGGTTCCAAAGTTCATAGAAATGGCAAAACAAAAAACGGTGTTCAGAAATATATATGTAGTAGCTGCAAAAGAACTTTTTCTGAAACAACTGACACGACCACTTATCATAGCAAACTTTCGTTTGAAGTATGGAGCAATGTCATAGATAATCTAATAAATGGATTTAGTTTAAAGCGGATAGCAGAAGAGAATAACATTTCACTTTTAACATCCTTTAGACTTAGACATAAAGTTTTACATGCCCTTAATACATTTATCTTACACATAACACTTTCAGGTAATATTCAATCTGATGAAAAATATTTTGGAATAAATTTGAAAGGAACAAAACCAAGCAATATGCCCAGATTTTCTAAGAAAAGAACTTCTACCAAATCTCCATACAGAGGGATAAGTCATCATAAAATATGTGTCGTTTCTAGTATTGATGAAAATGATAATCTACTATTGAAGATAGTTGGACTAGGAAGATGTACAACAGAAATGCTAAATGATTCGTTAGGCTTAAAGATTAATAAAGCCATTTCTATCACAACAGATAGTGCCAGTGCTTATCAAGAGTTTTGTAAAAATAATAATCTAGTTTTAAATGCTGTTCCATCTGGATTTCATAGTGATGGTCTGATAAATATTTCTGAAATTAACGGAGTTCATTCTCAGTTGGAATCTTGGCTCTCTAAGTTTAGAGGTATTTCTACTAGACATCTACAAGATTATCTTAATTGGTTTGTCTATGTTTTTACTATGAAAAAAAGATTCAAATTAAGCAAAATCAAAACTGAATCTTATTCCAAAATTTTAATTGATTCTAATTATATTTCTTCCAATAATTTATTTCATGTTCCCTTACCTATTAATTTAAATATTGCTTATGCTGAATATATTAATCAGTCTTAATGTTTAACACAACTTTATATAAAATAAAAACTCACGAACTTTCATTAGTCCGTAAGTTGTCTCCAAATGGAGCGAATCACATACAATTTACGAACTCTGTTCTCTTTCTATAAATATTATAAATGAATTGTTATTAAATTTCAATGAGAGTATAGCAAATTTTTGCCATATATAGTATAATTTAGACATAAGAAATCTTATGATTAAATTAAAGATTGGAGGAAACTAATGGGCAATGAATTAATTAAAAATGATAATGAAATCAATAATATATTTGATAATATTAAAGAACTAGTAATTAGTAGTAGAAATAAAGTATATAGTGCGGTAAATACTGAAATGCTTAATCTATATTGGAATATAGGAAAAGCAATTATGGAAATACAACAGGGTGATGAAAGAGCAAGTTATGGTGATGCCGTTTTAGAGAAGCTATCACAAAGACTAACTAATGAATTTGGCAAAGGCTTTTCTAAAAGAAATTTAGAGAGAATGAGAAAGTTTTATATCTATTTTCCAATTGCGACAACAGTGTCGTCGCAATTAAGCTGGTCGCATTATTTAGAAATATTAAAAATAGAAGAAGAACCTAAAAGGAATTTTTATATTAAAGAAACTATTAACTCTAAATGGAGTGTTAGAGAACTTCAAAGACAAAGAGATTCATTGCTATATGAAAGATTAACTTTATCTGCTGATAAAGACAAAATATTAGAATTATCTGAAAAATGACAAATTTTAAGGACAAGTAAGGATTTAGTAAAAGATCCATTTGTTTTGGAGTTTTTAGATATAAAAGAAAATACAAATTATCTAGAATCTGATTTAGAAAAAAATATTATAGAACATTTAAAAGAGTTTTTATTGGAACTTGGGAAAGGTTTTAGTTATGTTGGGAATCAAGTAAGATTAACTTTGGAGGAGGAACATTTTTATCCAGATTTAGTTTTCTATAACAGACTTTTAAAGTGTTTTGTCATAATAGATTTAAAAATAGGAAAAGTGACACACCAAGATATAGGTCAAATGCAAATGTATGTTAATTATTATGATAGAGAAATAAAGCAAGATGATGAAAATAGAACTGTAGGAATATTATTATCAACAAATAAAAATGAAACTATCGTAAAATATACCCTACCGGAGGATAATAAAACGATATTTTCATCAGAATATAAATTACATATGCCAACGGAACGAGAATTAATAGAAGCAGTAGAAGAAGAAAAGAAAAATTTTGAGTTAAATGAATAAATCTAATTATGGCGAAATTGCCATATTTAAATTTAAAAATAGGAGGAAATAAAATGAGTGAAAATTATATAATAATTCATGGGAGTTTTGGCTCAAAAGATGGTAATTGGTTTCCTTGGTTAAAGAAAGAATTAGAGCAAAAAGAAAAGCAGGTCGTAGTTCCACAAATGCCAATTGGTGTTGGCAATCAAAATTTTGAAAACTGGTCTAATGTTTTAAATGAATTAACTATAAATGAAAATACTATTATAATTGCACATAGTATTGCACCAATATTCGTATGCAAATATTTAATAACAAATAAGATTAAAGTTAAAAAATTAATATTTGTATGTGGATTTAATAATTATTTAGGGATTGATTCAGATTTTGATACTGTTAATGAACCTATGTTTATTGACAACTTTACTGATGTTAAAAAATATTGTTCTGATATAATATGCTATTATTCAGATAATGATCCATACGTTAAATATGATATCGAAAAAGAATTTGCTGATAAACTAACAAATAAACAATATGTTATCAAAAATGGCGGTCACATAAATGCAGAAACAGGTTATACTAAATTTGAAGAAATACTAAAGGAGATATAATTTAATGGAAACAAATATAACTTCTTTTGATAAAAGAAATGGTGTAAAAAAGAATTATGATTTGATAGCAAAACAATATAGTAAAGATTTTGGGACTTTTATTGAAGACTTAGATGTTTACGAAGAATTTGAAAAATATCTTCCACCAAATGCTAGAATTTTAGATTTGGGTGCTGGCTCTGGAAGAACATATTCTTACTTTAATAAAAGAAATTATAAATACATAGGCTTGGATTTCTCTAAAGAAATGAAAGATTGTGCATTTGCAATACATGGTGAATTTCCATATATTTTAGATGATATGACTAATTTAAAAAAATATTTTAATGCTAATTCGGTAGATGGTATATTTGCAGTTTATTCTTTATTTCATTTACCAAAAGATGATTTAAAAAAATTATTATCCGATATTTATGATATTTTAAAGGTTAATGGGATCTTTCTTTTTACATATCAAATTGGATCAGGCGAAGAAATGGCAGATGAACCATATTTAAAAAATAAAGGGGTTAAAGTTTTATATATGAATTATCAAACAAATGAAGAAATGAAAAATCTTTTAACTCCATATTCATATAAAAAACTTTATAGAAAAGAAAAGATTGAAACATCTGATTCGGCTATTAATAGTAACTCTGTCACTACTGCCTTTGTGTTATTGAAAAAAATTAAATAGTCCTTTGAAAGGGATGGGAACTTCCCATAATAGAAAACGTGCGGGAGTAGGTTTTCAGTGCTGGCTAGGACATAACAATGCATCTGTTTTCACACATTTTTAAGGTTAATTTTAAAGGACTGCTTGTTTTGCAGTCCTATTTTCATACATAAATTAGTTCTTTTAAGATAATTTCTTCAGCCATAATTTTATAATTATTCATTAGTCTCACCCATTGAAGTTGGTTATCCATTTTGCTTTTTTCGGATAGTAACTCATCAGAATTTTTGTATTGTTCCATTAAAATATTTAATCTATTTTTGGTTTCAATACTGACTGAAACAAGATGATTTGCGAGTTCATTTTGCATTAAAAGTGTTGTATAAAGTGCTTTATTGTTTTTCTTTAAGTATTGTAATCTTAAATATCCATACTTGTTAATTTTTTCATTGTTTTGTTTTTCTATTGTTAAATTTGGTAATAAATAATCGCCAACTTTTATATAATTTAATTCCATTTTTTCATCTCTCCATTTCTTTATTTTTAATATTTCTTTCGTAAAAATCTACTGTTTTAGTTTTGTTATTGTATTTAAAATAACCTTGCTCTTTGTTTTTATCTATAACTTTAATTGTAAATCTATCAATTAAATAGACAGCAAACTCACCAATAGATAGTTGCTTTTTTAGATAATCAAGAACCTTAAATTGTTCTACAGTATCTACTTGATTCTTTAAAATATTTTCTTTTGTTAATTGTCTCATTGCTAACTCCTTTCATTTTTAATTTGCTTTTACTACTTCTTTTTTTGGAACTAATAATAGAAAATCTTTAGAAACATTCCCTTCAAAATAAGGACTGCCAATTATACCATTTACATAAAAATGACTGTGTGCTTTAGCAAAAAAATCATCTACAAACTCACTCGGATATTCATTTCTTGTCATTTTTAAAATAGACAAAACATTATAATCTTTTTTCTTAATCAAGAGTTATTTTCTTTTTGTTCAGTTTCTCAATTTCCTTTTTGATAACCTCATTTTTATGATTAATCGTTTCAACATCTAGGGTAGAACTTAAATATAAATCTACTAACTTTTTTTCCTGTAATTTCAACTTTTCAATCGTTTTTTCTATCTCTTTTACATCATTACTTTTTGTAGAATTACAAGTGATAATTTCATTATTTGTTCCCATCATAAAGATAGTTAATTCTTCTAAAACTCGTCTTAATTTAACTTCTATTTTCTCGGTATTATAATGAAGTCCATATCCACTACAATTATGATTTTTACATCTTAAATGATAATAAACTTTTTGTTTTCCATTTGGATATTTAAAAGATTCTGATGAAGCCATAATACTACCACATATCGGACATTTCACTAATCCTGAAAACAAATGAATAAACTCTCCATAATTTGAGTGCTTATTTTTCACTAATACATTTCGAGTAGCATTCCAAGTAACTTCATCAATAATCGGCTCGCAATAGTCTTTTACTCTTAAAATATCTTTTTGCTTTCTTTTGTATTTTCCATATTCAAATATACCAATATAAATAGAATTAGTAAGTATTTTATAAACTCTATCGGCTCGCCATTTGCCTTGTTTTAAATAAGCATTATTGTCTTGCATAATCGTAGCAATACCTCTAGTAGAGTGTCCTTCTTGGCATAGTTTAAATATTTCCTTTACAACTTGGGCTTCAATAGGCTCTATTTCTAAATGTCCTGTATCTTTGTTTCTAACATAGCCATAAGGTGCTTTACTGGGATGGATATGTTCAAGTGCCATTTCCTCCATTGCTCTTTTTGTTCTTGCTCCAATTTCTTTTCTTTCTCTCTGACCAAATACTAAATTCATACCAAATATCATTTCACCATTAGCAGTAGATACATCATAAGGCTCTAATATTAATTCTATTTTAACATCATGTTCTTCACAATAATTTAAAAGCCAAAAGCCATCATAGTTGTTTCTGGTAAGTCTATCTACCTTAATAGCAATTAACTTATCAATCTTTTTAGATTTAATATCTGCAAGTAATCTTTGCATTTCTGGTCGCATTAAATCTTTTCCAGAATGACCTGCATCATTATAAACATCTACGATACTATAATCGTTTTTCTCACAATATTCTTTAATCATACGAAGTTGTGAATCAATAGAGTAACCATTATCTCTTTGGTCATCTGTACTTACTCTTACATATACTGCACATCTCATAAAATAATCATCTCCTCACTTGTTTCCTCACTCAAAAGCAAAAAAACAGACATCAATTATGAAAAAAGTTAAAATTTTACGCATTTTTTACACTTTTTTCATTAGTTTTCTCACTTAAAGTGGCTTTTACGAAGTCTAATTTGAAAAATTAGTCCTCTCATCTGTTTCCTCACTAAAACGGAAAAAGTAAAGTCTAAAATTTCAATTTCTTTAAAATTTGGATTAGTTCTGATAATGAATATTTTTGATTATGTTCTTTAATATAAAACGGTTTGTTAGATATTTCGTTAATTTTATATTCTAGTATTGTAAGAGTAGTAGGATATGTAATTTGATACTCTGTAGGCTCTATAACTTGTAAATTAGTATGTAATAAGTGTTTAACTGTTCCTTTTTTAACTTTGTAGGTGTAATCTTTAATAACTTCCAAAATTTCACTATTTGGCTTTAATGTTTCAATCGTTTTAAATTCTAACATCAAAAAAGTCCTCCTTCCTAGAAAGAGAACTTTAAGTTTTATATAAAATAAAAACTCACGAACCTTTTATAGTCCGTAAGTTGTTTTCAAATGGAGCGACAATAGAGCCTATTTCGAACTCTTGCTCAAAAGTAAGATTGATAAATATCAAATCTATTAATAATATACCACAAATTATGATAAATTCAATCAATTTAAGTGAAATTCTACTAAAAAATTAAGTATTTAATGTTATAATATTTATTGAAAAAGTTGCTAGAGGTGATTCTAACATGATAGATACTTATGAATATTATCAAAAGAATATTAATCAAAATAGTTTTTATTATTTTACTTTTAATAATGATATAGAAACATACTTTGTTTTTAATGAGGATTTTAAATATTATGATGAAAAAGAACTAATAAATAGATTTAAAGTTTTAACATACCCTTCAAATGATTACCCTGAACCAGTTAATATGGAATTTATAATGATTTGTTTTTATCTAAATAATGAAAATTACTATATAGAACAATTTCCTAATTTCCTAGAACGACCAACAAATGTTGCAGATTTCTCATTAGAAATAAGGGAATATATTTTAGCGCAGGGAAATAGCTCTGGAGTGGTTGCTTGGGCTACAAGAAGAAATGTAGCAAATAATTTGAAATTTTCAAAAAAAGATAATACAAATATAAAAGTTAGTGACGACTTAAACCAACTATTTAAAAAAATATCAAATAGAAATGCTGATTTTATTTTAATGTCAGAAGATGAAAAGTTAGAAGAAATTAATAATGTAATAGAAAATATATTAAAAATTAATAATAAATGGGCAGATATTGATTATAAAAATGAATCTTTTGATTTTATTTCAAATGATTTAGTAATTAAATACAGAAAATTAATACACTGCTTTAGACATGGCTCTGAAAATTCAATAAAAGAAAGAGAAAAAATTAGTAAAAATCAGAAAGAATTTTTAATTAATTATGGCATAACTATATGTGAATTATTGTTGAATGCTATTAGAAATAAAAATGAAAGTTAAGTTATTGAGGTGTGATTCAAATGAAAGTATATATAGTAAGACATGGACAAGTACCACATAATGCTTTAGGACAGTATAATACAGCAGATGAAGATCTAACTGAATTGGGAATACAACAAGCAGAAGAATTAAAAGATAAAATTAAAAATTTCCATTTTGATATTGTTATTTCTTCGCCTCTATTGAGGGCAACACATACAGAATATATTCTTACTAATTATGATAGTAGTATAATTACAGATGAAAGATTAAGGGAAAGAAGTTGTGGAACGTTAAGTGGACAACCACTTGAAGTTACCAATAGAGAGGAATATTGGAATTATAATAGTAATATCCAATATGGAATTAATGAAAATATTCAAGACTTTTTTAAAAGAGTTTATGCTTTTCTAGATGAGTTAAAAACTAAAGATTATAAAAGTGTTTTAATAGTTGCTCACAGTGGAGTATCAAAGGCATTTAGTGGCTATTTTGAAGGAATACAAGACGGAAAATTTTTAAATAGAGGATTAAAGAATTGTGAAATTAAGGAGTATGAATTATAGAGAAGGTTTTAGATAATGAAGGATATAAACAAACAATTACAACAGTATGTTGAAGAAAAAATATTTCCAATATATGAGAATAACGATTCAGGGCATAGTATTGATCATATTAAATATGTAATTAAAAGAAGTTTTGAATTTGCTAATCAATTTGAAAATATAGATTTTAATATGGTGTATGTAATAGCCTCTTTTCACGATTTGGCACACCATATTGATAAAGATAATCACGAAGTTTTATCAGCTAAATTATTTTATGAAAAAGAGAAGATGAAAGAATTTTTTACTTATGAACAAAGAAAGATTATAAAAGAAGCAATAGAAGACCATAGAGCAAGCCTAGAATATGAACCTAGAAGTGATTATGGAAAGATAATATCTTCTGCTGATAGAAATGTTGATATAATGTCATCATTAAAAAGAACACATTCTTATACCACTAAACATTATCCAGAGTTAGATTTAAGTGGGATGATTACTCGTGCATATAAACATATCAGTAAAAAATTTGGGGATTGTGGTTATGCAAAAATGTGGCTTGTTGATAAAGAATTTGATAAATTTAAAGATGATGTCAAAGAGTTATTAAAGGATAAATATATATTTGGGGTTAAGTATATGGAGGTAAATGATATTATGGATATTAAAGAAAAAGCAAAATTGTTCGCTATAAGAGCACATATGGGACAAGTTAGAAAAAGTGAACCAGATAAACCTATGATTATGCATCCAATTGGTGTAGGTCAGTTATTAGAATCATTTGGATATGATGATAATGTTGTAGCAGCTGGATACTTGCATGATGTTGTAGAAGATACAAAATACACAATTGAAGATATAGAAAAAGAGTTTGGTAGTGATATTGCTTCTTTGGTTATGGGTGCTTCTGAACCAGATAAATCTCTATCTTGGGAAGAAAGAAAAAAGCATACAATTGAAGAAACTACAAAATTACCTTTACGAAATAAATTAGTTATTTGTGCAGATAAGATTAATAATTTAGAAGATTTATTTTTGAAGTTTGAAAAGAGTGGAGAAAGAGATTTTTCAGCATTCAAAAGAGGTGAAGAACAGCAAACATGGTACTATACAAGTATTTATGAAAGCTTAATTGCTGGAGAAGATAAAGATTTACCTATTTTTATAAGATTAAAGGATATACTAGATAAAGTGTTCTATAAAAAAGAAGATTTATTTTTAAGAGATACTATTTTTGTTGATAATTTAGATTATTATGCAAAATTAAGACAATTACATGCTATGAAAATAGAACTTCAAAAGTTAAAATCATTGTGTCAACTATCTAAGCCTTTTGTTATTGAATTTAGTGGTACACCTAGAACAGGAAAAACAACTACAATCAATAATTTATATGATTTCTTTAAAAAAGGTGGATTTAATGTAGAATTAATTGAAGAATTTACAACATCAAAATATTATAAAGAAAATTTAAAAAAGAAATTTGATCAAATGAATTTAGGTGATGGAAACATTGCAATTATAGATGAAGTATATAAACAATTACAAGGTTCTCTTGAATCTGACAAAGATATTATATTAATTGATAGATCAATTAATGACAGACAAATTTGGAATTATAGAAGATATATTAGAGGTGATATGCCAGAGGAACAATATTTTAATGCTAGAGATAAATATAAAGCAATTTCAAAGGAACTCATTGATTTTCTCCTTATCACATATGCTGATCCAATGGTTTCGTTAAAAGGAGATTATGTATCTAGTTTAGCTTTAGAAAAAAGGAACTTCTTAAATCAAGAAAATATAGAAGAGTATAATACTTGTTTAAATGCTTTACAAGGTTTATTTTCTGAAAGTGTTGATTCTATGCTTTTACTTGATACTTCTAATATAGAATTAAATGATGTCTCTATTGAAGCAACATCTCAAATTCTACCTGCTATGCGAAAAAGATATATAAAAGCATTTGAGCAAAAATATGATTTGATTAAAAAATAATTTTGGTAGTTTAGAGCCTAACGTTCTAAACTATCTTTTTCATTTGAATAATAATTACTTTGAATATAATCCATATCCTCATTGTCTAAAATTTCTTCTTCTAACATTTCATCAAGAACTTGTTCATAAATTTTATCTTCATATTTTGAACTGAAAAATTTATCTTGAAAGAAATCTCGTATTCTTTGCCATAATTGTTGCCATGCTTGAATTATTTTTTCTAATCTTGAAATTTCTTTTTCTAAATTTTTGATTTCTTCACGTTGCTCTGCAATTTTATCTTGTTTAGTGATATTCTGTTTTTCAAGAATTTTAATTTTTTTTGATTGATTGTCTACCATTACTTTTAAATCACTAACTTCTTTATCGTGAGTTTTTAAATCTTGCTCAAAATCTTCCATAAGTGAAGTTAAATCATTTACACTTTTTATATCATTTACATTTTTATCAACATTTTCAATGTAATTATGAATAACATTTATTTCTTCATCATTAATAATAAAATTATTTTTAGTAATTTTAGTTGGCTTTAAATTAGAAATAATTTCTTTTACCTCTTTAGATTTTGAAAGAGTAAATTCAGTTTGGCGATTTACTTTTTCTAACCTTTGTCTATTTTTATCAGCTTGTTTTTTTAGATAATCATATTGCTTACTCATATTTTTAGATTCAATATCTTCATTTCTACCTTCTATTTTTTCTAATAATTCAATATTGGTTTGATAAATTTTATTAAATGATTCTTTACAATATATTCTTATAGTATCTTGAATTTCTCTTAATGATTCTTTTGTAAATATAGTAGATTTACCAACTTGTTTTTTCATACCATTTTTATTTCCATCTTTAACGGGATCACCAACAATATGTAAATGAGGACTAGCTTCATCATAATGTACAACTGCATTTGCTACTTTAAAAGATGGAATAATTTTTTCTAAATCTCTAATTTGTTCTTTAAAAACTTCTGTCATTTTTCTTTTATATGTTTCATCTTTATCTTTCCAAAATTCCATATTACCAAGTTCAATAATTATTTCAACCGCCAAATCATTTTTATCATTATTAGAAATATGAGAAAAATAATCTTCAATTTTTCTATCATTTCGTGTTTGTTTTTCATTGTATTCAAGTCTTGCTACATCAAATTCCTCTACATATAATTTTTTCACATCTTCATAAAGACTATTCGTTCCACAAATGAGTTCAATTGCATTTTCGTTATCATCGTATTTTCTTAAATTATGTTTATCAACTCGTGATAATTGTTGTGCATTTTGAATTGCATTATTATTAAAAACTTTATCAGCAACAACACCATTCTTAATAGTTTTTCTTGATCTTTTACTTTTATTTTTATCATTTCCAATATGAAATGAATATGCTAATTTTTGTATAAATATCATCTCCTTAATCTTTACTATTTTGAGGTTTTCTAAATACTCGTAGAGTAGATAGGAAACCAAGACAAAATTTCTAACTCCCTATATGTTTTGACACAAGTATCAAAACATGGGAGCTAAGGTTTACCACCTTAGAACCGTTAGTCTTATTTCGTAATATTCCCAAACTATTGTAAAGGAATAAAACTACATAAGACTTAGAAAAACAAGAAAGTACAACTTTCTCATTTTTCTATGAAAATTATTCGTGATTCCACAAACTTCGTAAGTGAAATTTCTCATAATTTTTATACAAACTATCGCCACTTTCATTTGCTAAAGCAAACAGAAACGTGCCACGTTTGTTATTACTTTTTTGGAAAAAAGTAAACAAAAAACCATGAATTATCACAATTCATAGTCATCATTTTTTTCTAATATATATTCATTACTTGTAATATCATTTGGTGGAATTGCAGAAAATAATTCTTCTTCATTTTCAACACGAGTTTCATTATCTTTTGATACACCAATCATTCCCATATTGATTTTTGTTTTTGTTGTATCAAATTTTTCTAATGGAA